>JAFMDL010000018.1 GCA_017857255.1 Puniceicoccaceae bacterium
TGCTCTGCAACGGCGGCCTTGGCATCTTCAATCATTGATCGCAGACCGGCATCTCCTGTTTTAGCACGGCCAGCTTGCTCCAGCTTCTGCGCTTCTTCTTCGTCCTTAAGCTTGTCACGGAAACTTTCATCCTCCTCCCATTTACCCTTGCTGATCGACTGCTCAACCGACGCTTTCTTGATCAATCCCTGTATTTCATCATCGCTAGGATGCTGATGGTAAGCTGCATCACCAATACGGATCGCATCTTCACTACGGCCGATATGAATATATACAGACATGAGCGCCTTAATGTTTTCCACATCTTTAGGCTCAATCTTCTTAATCTCTTCATATGCGAATGCCGCAGTTTCAAAAAGCTCAAGAGCCTCGGCTGCTGCGCCAACTACCTGATGTGCTTTCACATTCGCAGGATTTGCATTCAACATTTGCTCCGCTGAAGCCAAGGCGCCCGCAGGATCCTTCTTCACTTTGGCATCGCTACCCATTGAGAACGGAAGGCTGGAGACTTTTGCAAGAAAGCCACCAAAGCCTTTGCTCTTACCGCCACTAACTCGCTGCTGCGCTTGACGCAGAATCTTACGCGCATCCAAGCATCCTGGATGACGGCCGACAATATTTGTCATGATATCCACTGCGTAAGCGGGATTTTTATCCACGGCTTTACGCGCATTTTCTATCTGCTTCTGTAAACGGGGATCGAGATCTTTTAAGGTACTTTCTTCCATAATGGTAAATTATTCAAGGTTCTCAGCATTGGGGAGCGATTAATGAACAACTACATCCAAATCGCAACAAACCGCGTTTTCCAAGCCTTTTAATGCATCCGCAACACGCTTTTGATCTTTTCCCTCAACAAGTAAACGGATCTTGGGCTCCGTTCCGGAATATCGAACAAGCACTCGACCCTCTTCGCCGAAGTCTTTCTCAATTGTTGCAATGGCAGAATTAAGCGTGTCCAGTGACGCCAAAGGTTTCTTTTCGGCAACTCGTAGATTGTTCGTCGCCAATGGAAATAGGCAAACCTCTCGGCGCAACTGAGATAAAGGCTGCTTTGCCTTGCACATGAGGTCAATCAACTTGACCGCAGCGACTAGACCGTCGCCCGTAGTTGCATTGTCTGAAAAAATGATATGGCCGGATGATTCACCTCCGATATTTGCTCCGATCTCACGCATTACACGAGCCACATTTCGGTCTCCTACATCGGTCCGCACAACTGTACCGCCAGCCTCGCGCACAGCATGGTCGAGGCCCAAGTTACTTTGTATCGTCGCGACCAGAGTATCGTTCTTTAAAGTCCCAGCTCGCAAACCATGAATCGCAAAAAGCCCCAATAAAATATCACCATCCACCACGGCACCGGCCTCATCGCACACCACCAAGCGGTCACCATCACCATCGTGCGCAATACCCAACCTTGCGCCATGCGTGACCACCGCTTGCCCCAGCAACTCTGGATGCTCGCTACCGACATCGCGATTTATATTCTGACCATTCGGCTGATCTCCAATCAACACAAGCTCCGCACCCCAATGCTCAAATGCCGCCGGAGTGGTCTGACTCGTTGCACCATTTGCGAGGTCCAAAACGACCTTCCAGCCCTTTAAGCAATTTTTATCCATCAAGGATCGGATATAGTTAATATAAAAAGCCGCCGCATCCAATGAGTATGATTCCGGTTGGGACAACTCTTGAGGGACCTCAGGCTCGGCATCGAGCAAGGCCTCGATACGCGCTTCTTCGACGTCGTTAAATTTGCAGGCGGACCCATCAAAAAGTTTAATGCCATTGTCCGTCGCCGGATTATGCGACGCGGTGATAGCAATGCCGAGGTCAGCACTCTGTTGCAACAATGCCTGAGCAATCGCAGGCGTCGGCGCAACCCCGATATCATGCACAATGACTCCATGTTGATTCAGGCCTTGAATCAACGCATCTGCCAACGCAGGACCACTGCCACGCGTATCGCGGCCAATGACTGCATTTATCGGCAGCTTTGGATTGAGCTCTTTTAGATACCCCCCCAATGCAGATCCCAAACGAAAGGCTAAGGCCGGATTAACCAAATCGCTGCCAAAGGCTCCACGAATTCCATCTGTTCCAAAATAATTTCCCATCACAAAAGCTTATAAAAATTTACGCTTGTTTGTAAAAAGCACGCACGCGCTCTAGCCATGCCGCCACCGCACCGCTTTGCAGCGTATCACTGGCCTGCGTCACTCCTGCTGCGACATCGGTAGCAACGCCAGCGACCCACAGTGCCACTCCTGCATTGAACAACACACTATCGCGCAGCCCCGTCGGCACTGCTCCGGCATCGCCACTAAGTAACGCATGCATCACCGTGATATTCTCAGCTACCTCGCCTCCAGCCAGATCCGCAAACTCGCACGCGCTTAAACCTGCATCGTGCGGCGAGAGTGTTTGATGAATCGAAGCCAAACGACCAAAGCCCGCCACGAAATTCTCTCCCGCGCAGCTCAACTCATCCAACGCGCGCCCAGCCTCGGGGCACCCATGCGCCACTACTCCAGCAGACAAACCTATATTACCTAAAGCATCCGCCAATGGTTGCACCCATTCTTGCGAAAAAACGCCTAATAATTGATGTGCCGGCCGGCCTGGATTAATTAAAGGCCCCAGCAAATTAAAAATCGTACGTTGACCTTGGTCAGCCAACGCGCGGCGCACTGGCATGATCTCTTTGAACGCGGGATGATACGCTGGCGCAAAAAAGAAACAAAAATTCAACTCGCGCAACGACTCGCGCAACACATCGTGAGGCGCATCTAAGCGAATACCCAGCGCTTCTAATAAGTCTGCGCTACCGCACTTCGAAGTAATTGAGCGATTGCCGTGTTTAAACACTGGCACGCCTGCTGCCGCGACGACAAAGGAAACCGCCGTCGATATATTAAATGTACCAGAGCCATCACCTCCCGTACCACACACATCGATCGCGCGACTGGCCCACTCCTCAACCCCAGGATCTACTGCATGCGCACGAAACGCTTGCGCAAACGCCGCAACCTCGGTCGCAGTCTCACCTTTACGCGCCAGAGCAAGTAAGCATTCGCGCTTCGACTCTGCGCTGACATCGGGCCGTATGAGTAACTCCGCAACGACCATCGCCTGATCGGCCTTTAGGTCAGCTCCAGCCTGTATAATTTCTATATATGTTTCGAGTGCTTGCATCTGTCGGGTGATAAGGAAAGCAATCGCTACGCGGTTTAACCTCAAGCAAAAACCCTACCGCTCTAAAAATAGAAAATGCTAGGCGGTCACTTTCCTGCTTCCAATCATTCAAAATCCCCCTAGCTTGCGAAACATGAAATTTACCGGCGCACTCATCTTTGCCATCTCTTTTTTTGCCGGCACACTTGGTCATGCCAAGGAAACGAAGGTCCCCGATCAAGGGAGTAATACACCCAGCGCCGCTGGCCTGAGTTATACCGATGCCATCACGCTTGGGCTTGTCGAAGGTCTCACGGAGTACTTGCCGGTCTCTTCCACTGGGCACCTAATCATCGCTAACGCATTGCTGGGGCTCGATGGCGACACTCCGATGTTGGACTCGCAGGGACAGCCGATTCTGGTCGATAACGAAGATGGCACACAAAGCCCATATACGATTGGTGATGCTGCCTACGCCTACGTGATCGTTATTCAAGCTGGCGCCATTGTTGCCGTGGTGCTCCTTTATTGGCGCACCATTCTCACACTTATTTTAGGCTGCCTCGGCAAAGATAGCCAAGGTCTCAAACTCGCAATTAACCTCATCGCCGCTTTCCTCCCGGCAGCAGTCCTCGGCTTATTGCTCAACGATTTAATAGAATCCGCTCTGGGTGATAATATTTTTGCCGTTGCCGGTGCACTGATTATCGGTGCCTTTGTCATGCTGATTGTGGAACGCTGGCGCCATCATGGTAATCGAAGTGCCGTGTCGCCCCAAGATGGCCCCGGCCTGGCTGAGCTCACTGTCGGTAAATCTGTGATGATCGGGCTTTTTCAATGTTTCGCCATGTGGCCTGGTACCAGTCGCTCGATGGCAACCATCGTTGGTGGCTATATCGCTGGCCTCTCGCCAGCACATGCCGCAGAATTCAGCTTCTTACTCGGACTCATCACGCTAAGTGCTGCGTCTTGCTATAAGTTTCTTACTGATGGCTCAGAAATGCTTGCTGCGCTTAACATTGGGCCTGTCTTGGTCGGCTGCATTGTTGCTTTTATCTCTGCTGCGCTCGCGGTCAAATGGCTCGTCAGCTATCTCAGCAAGCACGGTCTTGCTCTATTTGCATGGTATCGAATCGCGCTGGCAATTGCCATCTTTGCATTAATGAAGTAGTGCCGCTTTAGAGTAGCAAGCCAATCAGCGCCACTCGTGCTTCGGATAACGCCCGGCCAACTCTTTGCGCACATGCGCATAAGCACCGCCCCAGAAACCATCTAGGTCATCAGTCAAATGCGCTGGGCGCTGATTGGGCGCGAGTAATTCGACCAGCAAGGGCACTTTGCCATTAGCCACCGTCAGACTCGCACCGGGTACATCATAGAAATCTTGGAGCTTTGATGCGATAAACGCACGACCATCAGCTTCGTAACGAATCTTGGCAGGATTGCGGCGGCGTGGCAGATCCATCGTGGCTGGCGCATAGGTATCGATATAGTAGTGCTGCTCCGGGCTAATCCATTCCTGAACAGTCGCCAATACAGGTCGGTCCTTGATCTCTTTATAGCTCAAAGCTCCATGGCAGACTTGCTCCACGAGTAACTGTCTCGCTTCATCATCAATCCCAGGAATCTCAGTCTCAGGACAATGCTGCGCCACAAAATTAACTCTTTGTATCCAATTATCTACTACTGTATCCCAGCCTTTTAAATTCAAATTACCTGCAACGACTTCCACTGCCAACAACTCTGCAGCATGATCAAAGTCTGGCTCGCCTTGATCTGTCGCCGAGAGCACTAAGCCACGAAAGCACCGTTCACTGCGACTCACCACACGGCGCAAGCCCGTATCATACGTGGTCAGCAACCCATCTGAAAAATCTGCGGGAAACAATTCATTCAGCCACGCCGACTCGACTGTGGTCGCCATACCAAGTAACACCGTGACATCGCCGCGTACCTCGCGCTCCTCGATTTCAGCTGCGACAAACAGTGGACTCTCCACTACGCTCTCACGACGCAACTCACCAGATCGCCCATGCACCATGCGACAGCGCCGCGTGCCTGAATCATTGCGTTTCGCCAAATGATCCGAAAACCCAGCCAATAAACATTTACAAATACGCTCTGCCTCATCAGGCAACGCCGCTGCCCGCGCATCCAAACCCTGTCGCTGCGCAAGTTGCAGTAACTGCCGCGCGGACTCACCCGCTTGTCGTGCCGCTCCACCGTGAATACCGAGCGCCCCACAGCTCGATGGATGAAACTTCGCCTCGCGCGCCATATACCACGCCTGTAGATGCACAAAAAAATCCGAGCGTTCATCAGCCTGATCTTCGATTTGCCGGCGCTGCTCTTTGCGCACACGCGCATCACGCGAAACTCGATAAAACGATCGACCTTGGCTGAGCCCTGCGATCAATGCGACTTCGGGCAACACACCGTGCCTGTCGGCCTCCAGCAACATACGTGCATAACGCGGATGGAGGGGAAAGCCTGCCATTTTTTTGCCTGTTGCGGTCATTGCACCCACCGCATCCAAGGCCCCCAGGTCACACAATAATTCGTGTGCGCGCGTTAGCGCCTCGGGCTCAGGTGCCTCAAACCACGCAAACTGCTCTGGCTGCGAAATACCAGCGGCGGCAAGTAACAATAAAGTCTCTGACAAATCGATTCGCTTTACCTCCGGCTCATCGCGCTCTCCGCGCGCAGCATGTTCAGCCTCACTCCATAGCCGCAGACAGGTGCCCGGCCCTGTACGACCCGCTCGACCCATGCGTTGCTCCGCCGATGCACGGCTAATCGGCTCGACCAAAATCGAATTGATCCCACGGCCCGCATCGTAACGCGCAATCCGCGCCAGTCCACCGTCTATGACTAAGCGTACCCCTTCGATCGTAATCGAAGTCTCCGCGACATTTGTTGAAACAATAATCTTCGCGCGGCCGCCGCTAGACACCGCTCGATCCTGCGCATCAGGTGGGAGCTCTCCGTGCAGTGGTAATACTTCATATTGTCGCGATTCTGGCAACGCTTCCAGCGCGTCGATTGTCTTACGAATCTCAAATGCCCCTGGCATGAAGATCAACACATCGCCCTCGAACCCCTCTCGCAACGCGATGCGAAACGCCGCCGCCGCACGTGACCAGACTGGAGCCGCATCGCGATTCAATGCCGCGCCCATATGGCGCATTGCCACGGGATACATCCGCCCCGATGCCTCGATACGAGCACAGGGCTGTAAATAGCCTTCCAAAGCTTCAATATCTAGCGTCGCCGACATCACCACCAGCTTCAGGTCAGGCCGTTGATACTGGACCGATTTCAACGCACAAGAAAGACTCAGATCACTCGTAAGATGGCGCTCGTGGAATTCATCAAACACCACCGCGCCGACGCCCTTGAGGCTGGGGTCTTGTAAAATTTGGCGCAGTAAGATCGCCTCGGTCACGAAGCGAATGCGCGTCTTCGGACCCACTACATTTTCAAAGCGGATCTGATATCCCACCTCATCACCTAGCTGACACCCACGTTCTTGCGCTACTCGCTTGGCCAGTAAGCGCGCAGCGAGGCGCCGTGGTTGCAGCACCACGACTTCGCCTTTGATCTGTGCGGCATCGACCAAAATCTGCGGCACTTGGGTAGACTTACCCGAACCAGTCGGCGCACTCAGCACAATGCGCCCATGCGTCGCCAAACCAACAACGATTTGATCGGCCACAGAATGAATCGGGAGCGATAGATGAGGATTAGCCATATGCACTTCAAAGCAGTGCAGGCTCAAGATCTTCCCGCAATGCAAAACGTGCAATCCTCTCGTTCATAGATTCCTTCAATATGAAACAAGACTTACTAACACATGTTCCCACGCGATGAGCACGTAAATCTGTCGATTTGAAACTGGTAAAGGCTCAAATCAGACCTAACATCAGTGCTCAACAGTATCTCACTAACGCTGGCTAAAAAACTACGATGTACGCATTTAATTTCAGACTCTTCGCATTCATTTTCTGTGCACTGGCGTGGCCAGCGCTGACAGCTAGTCTACAAGCGCAGGCAATTAAAGATACTGCTGCGATGGTTCACTTCGAAGCTGGATTAGCTGCCTACCAAGCCAACGATTTAACTCTGGCATATACCGAGTTTCTTAGATCGGCCAATGTTGGACATAGCGACTCTCAGTTCAACGTCGCATTGATGTACGAAAACGGCATCGGCGTAGATAAAGATCTACAGCAAGCACTAGCATGGTATCGAAAAGCCGCTTTCAACGGAAACTCTGCGGCACAATATAATCTTGCCGTATTTTACGAAAATGGCCGCGGCACTGGTGTCGACTTTACTGAGGCCAACGAATGGTATCGAAGTGCTGCCTTGCAGGGAGATCCAATGGCAATCGGCAACCTCGGTATGCTATATATGCGCGGCGACGGCGTCGCGGTAAATAAGGTTGCAGGTATCGCGCTATTGTTACGCTCAGCGACCCTCGATCCTTCACCGACGAACAACGCCAAACGGAATATTTCAGGCACGCGTGGCCTGACGCCGCAAATAATCACAGAGGCCCAAGAGCTTGCTGATCGAATGAGCAAAGTGAAGAACATGCTAATACCACTTGATCAACATTTGATCTTATCCGAAGCATCCAAGGCCGCAGGATATTAACTGTTGTCAGCACCCATCAATTCCTACGGGTGCTTTTTACACCTCGCACGTTTAACAAAAAAGGCCGAACCCTTATACAGGATTCGGCCTTTTAAAATGACTCTACAAATCAGCTAGATATGAATCGCTTCGCCAAATACAGCAGCAGCAGCTTCCATCGTCGCCTCACTCAGTGTTGGGTGTGCGTGAATCGTATTATGAATCTCTGCCGCTGTCGCTTCGAGTTTTTTGCCAAGGCAGTACTCCCCGATCATCTCTGTTGCGTCACCGCCAACGATGTGTGCACCCAAAATTTCTCCGTATTGTTCACACACAAGGAGCTTTACAAAGCCTTCTGGCGCCCCTGATGCCACTGCTTTGCCGGAAGCCATAAATGGGAATTTTCCGACCTTGTATTTCAAACCTTCCTCTTTGAGCTGCTTCTCTGTCTTACCGATGGAAGCGACTTGCGGCAGGCAATAAGTACAGCCTGGAAAGTCGGTAACTTGCTTGGCTTGACCATGACCAAACATGCCCTGCACTGCTTGAATTGCTTCGTAGGTGGCAACGTGTGCCAACCAAGGAGGCCCAATAATATCTCCCGCGGCATAGATGCTTTTGATAGTCGTCTCATAGTTAGCGTCGACTTTGATATAACCACGGTCCTGCGCTAGTTTAGTACGCGCGGAGAGCAGGCCTTCGGTATTCGGGACCACACCAATCGCGACCAATACACTATCAGCAGTGATCGACTCAGTCTTGCCACCCTTAACGAGGTCCATCTTTACGCTACTCTTCGCGACTTTAATGTTTTCCACCGCAGTCAATGTACGACAGTCAATGCCCTGCTTTTTAAATTCTGTTTCAACCACGGCAGCCACTTCGTGGTCTTCGACTGGCAGCACTTGATCCAGCATCTCGACCAATGTCACCTTGGTGCCGAACGCATTGAGGAAATAGGCAAACTCTGCGCCAATCGCGCCCGCACCGACAATCACGATCGACTTTGGTTGCTCCTTCATCTCAAGCGCTTGCCTGGAAGTCATGATGCGCTCGCCGTCGACTTCGATACCAGGCAGTTGCCGTGGCTTGCAGCCTGTTGCAATTAGAGTCTTTTCTGCTACAAGAATCTTGCCCTTATCTGGGCCGTCAGTGACTTCGATCATACCAGGGACAGTGATCGTACCGACACCCTTAATGTAATCGACCTTGTTCTTTTTAAAGAGAAACTCTATGCCCTTGGCCATGGTACCAGATACACCACGCGAACGCTGAATAATCTTGGTAAAATCATAGCTAGCATCCTTCACAGTGATGCCAAACTCTTCACAATGATTGATTTTGTTGAACAACTCAGCGCTCTTGAGCAATGCCTTGGAAGGGATGCAGCCCCAGTTCAAACAAGTGCCACCCGGTCGCTCCTGCTCCACACAGGCGACTTTTTTGCCGAGTTGCCCCGCGCGAATGGCTGCCGCATAACCTGCGGGTCCACCGCCAATGACTACGAGATCGTATTTTGAGTTTGTTGACATAATATAGAGAGTTAAATGCTCCGTAAAACGAAGGAAGAAAGCAGACTAGCTTCTAGTCGTCAATGCTAGGGCGCACCTCAAAGGCTGCTTTTCGAGCTCCTTATATATCAATGACATCATCGTCGTTTTCGACAACACGCTTGGGTTGGCGTGGGGACGATTCTTGGCGCGGCGGTGTGCCACTACGGCGCACATTTACATTGAATCGGCTCTGCTTGGAACCAGGAAAAAGCAGACTCGCCACTCCACTAGTGATACTGACCACCAATGCTCCCCAGAGTGCGCTACCAAATGTATCAATATGAAAACCGCTAACCAGCGTTCCTACGAAGAGAAACAACAATGCATTGATAATCCAAATCCCGATGCCAAATGTCAGAATAATAAACGGCAATGAAAATAGCATCAGCACTGGCTTGAGGAAAACATTCAACGCGCTGAGCAAGATCACTGCAATGATCAGGGCTTCGCGACTTTCATAATGTATACCAGAACCAGTATTTGAAGCAATCAATACACCAAAGGCGATGATCGCCCAACTTTTGAGTAATTGCTTAAAATCCATAGTCACTTAGTCGGCTAAATTCAAATCGAGTTCCCAACAATCAACCAAGACGCCTTTAATTTGCTCGCTCACTACCAGTTGAAATAACGACGTAAACAGAGCAAAGAATTGGGTGGGAACAGTGATTTTTCAAAATATATGTTATAACTAAGAGATGACAAAAATCAATCTGACTCAGACGCTTCCCGCTGCTTTATTTGCGCTTTGAGCTTTTTTAACGACTCAAGGCGTTGTGCTAGAGCAGATTCTGCACCTGCATCTCTTGGCACATAAAATTGTTGTGGATCGAGCATACATTCCTGCCCTGATATGCCTGAGGGATAGTCATGGCTATAGCGATAGCCCTTTCCATGCCCGAGCGCTTGATTGGTTTTTGTATGCGCATCGCGCAGCCATATCGGCACCGACTGAACTGGCTCATCTCGCAGCGATTTTTTAACCGCATGCATCGCCCGCGTCACGGAATTACTCTTTGGCGAAGTCGCTAAAAAAAGCACCGCGTGCGCGAGATTATACTCACACTCTGGCATCCCTACTTTCTCGCAGGCGTCAAAAGCAGCTGTAGCGACGATCAGCGCATGCGAGTTCGCTAAGCCAATATCCTCTGAGGCTAAGATAGTCAGCCGCCGTGCAATGTAACGCGGGTCTTCGCCGCCTTGCAGCATTTTGAAAGTCCAATACAGCGCAGCATCTGGATCTGAGCCTCGAATACTTTTAATCATCGCTGAGGCGTGATCATAATGCTCGTCCTCATCTCGATCATAGCGAATCTGCCGCTCGCGCGCAAAGACTTCCACCGCCGCGGCATCGATATGCGAGCCTAGCGGTTGACTTAATATTAAGGTCTCCATCGCATTGAGCGCACGACGCAGATCGCCACTTGAAAACTCTGAAATCGCTCGAAAAACCTCCGGATCGGCAGTGCACCGGTGCGAACCAAGGCCACGATCCGAGTCGCCTAAAGCGCGCTCAAGTACCACCGCCACTGACTCCACATCTACTGGCTCAAGGCGAAAAAGGTGACTACGACTCAGCAATGGTGGATTCACGTAAAATCCGGGGTTGTGTGTCGTCGCACCGATCAAGCGAATGTTGCCAGCCTCAACATCTGGTAAGAGCAGGTCTTGCTGCGATTTATTAAAACGGTGGATTTCGTCGATAAACAATATTGTGCGCTTATCTGGCTCGTAGCGAGCCATTCGCAAAATATCACGCACCTCTGCCACATTCGAAAGCACCGCATTTATTCGTACAAACTTACTCTGCGTTTCGGCGGCGATCACCTCAGCCATCGAAGTCTTACCACACCCTGGTGGACCATAAAAAATAACACTTCCAAAGTTATCTGCCTGAATCAATCGAGGCAACAAACAGTCTTCCCCCACGATATGATCCTGCCCAATGATTTCACTCAAATCCCGCGGGCGCATACGCACCGCCAAAGGTCGCGCTGCGGAACTTGGAACTGAATCCTGTTCAGCTTCAAAAAACCCAGCTTGTTCAATATTGGCAGACATTAGCAATACCATCGAGAGCGTGACGCAGCCTTGCAAGATAGAATGCAATCGAACAAATTTAGCTAACGTCTTATAGCATAAGTAAATATACCGCAATGAAACAACCGACTTCAGCACGTGCCCCGATCCTCGTGCTGCTCGTTGGACTTATCATTGGATTACTGCTTGCTGAAGAATTCAAGGCACCCATCTCCGTGCTATTGAGCGTGGCGCTTATCGGAGGAATGATAGCACTCTATTTTGCACGTCATCCAAACCTCCAGTGTGGATGGGCTCTTTGCTACGTACTCAGCGCCGTCTCTTGTTTCTGGGCTTATGGCATTATTCGGCTCCCAACGATGCCCTCCCCACATAATCAGGCACTCCCAGCGAGAGAAGCACAACTATCCATTGAAATCGAACGTATCATGTACCCAGGGCAGGCATACAATAATCCAAGCGGCTTGGCCCGAGTGCTGACCGCGCCACCCCTGAGCCGAATTAACCCAGGTGACCACATCTACTTTCGCTTAAAGATACCTGAGGATTTAGCCTCTAAGGACAGAGACAACAGTCACATACAAAGTGGCCTGCAACTCACCACTACTGGAGTCCTAACCCCTATCCTTACGGACGACTCGACCGCAAAAAACCCTGAATTTGAAATCTACCTTACAACTCTCGGTATACACTATCGATTCGACCGTACTGAATCACTTGAAATCATTCGAACGCCACCCGTCTTCGCCCAGTTCTGTGCGAACATGAATCAGCGCTTTCAACAGACACTCCACTTGGGCGCCCCGGAACAGTCTGATTTGGTCAACGTCTATATCGCCATGCTACTGGGGCGACGCCTTGAATTGACCGACGACCAAACCCAGCGTTACCAAATGACCGGCACAATGCACTTTTTTGCTATCAGTGGGCTTCATATTGGAGTCATCGCAGCAGTCATCGCTCAATTCCTGCTGCTGATTCGTATTCCTTACATCTTACGCCCATGGATTGGATTACCGTTACTCTATTTATATGTCGAAATTACTGGTAGCTCACCCTCCGCCCTACGCGCATTTCTAATGACTGCTTTTTTCTGGCTCAGTTTTGCATTTCAACGGCAACGTTCACCCTTTGCAGCGCTCATTGGATCGGCAGTGCTAGTGCTCGCGATCGATCCAATTCAGCTCAGGAGTATTGGTTTTCAGCTCTCATATACAGTAGTTGCCAGTATTCTACTATTTGGGCTGCCCCTCTATAATTGTCTTACAAGCCGGCTTCAACCCTATCGTTGGCGACCTGAAGAAGACTGGAATCCTCGAGAGCGCATAACGGTATGGCTAGTCGACAAGCTACTACTGCTCTTCGCAATCAGCTTCTCGGCTTGGTTGGCCAGCACGCCCTTGAGTGCAGCGCTCTTTGAATGCATCATACCTGGAGCTATTTTGCTAAATATGCTTCTGGTCAATCTCGTCGCGCTAGTCATCACGAGCGGCGTCATCTCGCTGGTTAGCGCGAGCCTCTTCGTTCCAGAGCTGTCGGAATTCATCAACCACTCCGCTTGGGCTGTGATCCACCTGATGGATCTAGCAGTCATTCACTGTGCACAATTGCCAGGTACATCACTACCGAGTGTGGGGTTCTCGCCGATTCTCAGTTACGCGATACTTGGCAATTATTACGTCCTGCTACTTTGGCTGCATCGTCATCCTCAGCGGCTAAATAGCAATGCATTATGGCTACCGCCGCTACTAATCATCAGTACAATTGCCGCAGTATATCTGATCCTGAGGTAACTAGAGAAGTGTGACCGCAAGCAGTTAAAATGACAGGGATAGAAATCAAATTCGCTGTCCCCCACATCTATCTATATAGTAAACGTTGAAACCAAAAAAAAAGCCTACTGCGTAACGCAGTAGGCTTTGTATAAAGATTTTGTACGAACCGATGTCTTAGCGACGGCGGCTGAACTTACTTTGGAATTTCTCGACACGGCCAGCGGTGTCGACAAAACGCTTCTCACCAGTAAAGGCAGGATGCGAATCCGCAGTGATGTCGCAAATTACCACTTGGTAATCAACCCCATCAATTGTTTCTGTCTTGCTACCACGCATAGTGGAACGAGTCAGATATTTAGTGCCAGTCGAAACGTCGACGAAGGCAACCGGGTTGAGCTTTGGATGAATATCAGCTTTCACAGTAAGTGTCCTTTCGGCGGTTTCGAGCTACCCCTGACGCGCTTTGAAGCGTGGGTTAGACTTGCAGATTACGTAAACACGTCCCTTGCGGCGAACTACCTGGCAGTCCGGGTGACGGTCTTTGAGAGATTTGAGTGAAGATACAACTTTCATAACGAGAAAAGAGAGAATTGGAGAAAAAAAGGTCGAGGCTTCTTCCTGTCAATGGCAAAGGAGGAAATAAGTCTCTTAATTTTAATTCAGCGACAGATCCTCTGGCTCTTCAGCGAGTAAGCGCATCCCTGGCCCTTGCTGGGCAAGAATCGAACGCCAGACCGCTAGACCTTCTTTCTCTTCTAAATCCGGACTTAATGGCGAGACTACCCATGAATCGACCTCAATCTCGCCTTCCAACTGCCCCTCTCCCCAACCAGAATGACCGATAAAACCACGTAACTCGAATCCGGGGTCGTCATCGAGGATTTCTCGTGCTTTGCCCTCATCAATACCGAAATAAAGCTTAAAAGTCGCATCAATATTAGACCACTTCCAAGCGACTAAAATCATCTGATCGTTACTAACAGGCCCACCTTCAAAGAGCGGCACATCGGCAAATTCCGAATCTGCCAGTGCTGTATCATACTGCCCCAATGTTTGATGCAGCGGTCGATTTACAATCACCCCAAGCGAACCCTCCTCCGCGGAATGCGCAGTCAATAATACCACTGTACGTTTAAAGTGGGAGTCCAGCAATGATGGATGCGCAACCAATAAAGAGCCAGCAAGTTGCAGCTCCTCTTCCTGGTACCCGCGGTTTTGATTTAGGCGCATGACTACGATCGATTACAAATGCTCTAAGCTCACACGGCTTTCTGTGAGAATTTCTTTCACTAATTCATCATTACGATAATCACGATGATACTTGATACAACTAATCCCAGCCGCAGCGAGAATCTTAGCACAATTGATACAAGGGAAATGCGTGATATACACGGTCGCACCTGCCAATGAAACACCACGGCGAGCAGCGTCACAAATCGCGTTTTGCTCAGCATGCACCGTTGCCTGCTCATGCCCATCTCGCACACGCGAAGCGTGTGGTGCCCCCGGCAAAAATCCATTATAACCGGCGGCAATAATACGGTGCTTCTGCGAACCGCCAGAGACAATCACACATCCAACATGTAAGCGCTCACAACTTGAACGTGTCGCCATCAACAGCGCAGTCGCCATGAAATAGGCATCCCATGACGGACGCTCCGTCCAGGTCTCCGTTAACGCTTCGAGCTGGCTTAACATCGTACTTTCACTCGACTTAGTAGTCGCAGATGGCTGAGGTTCATTACTCATTTAGGTACTATTTACGACTCGGATTGGCGCAGTCGCAACCGTGAAATTGCCGGACCATGCATACTACCACGGGTACACCTTAATCGAAAGATAACCTTTCGGTAACTGCCCTGCGACTTCGGGGCGTCGCAACCACTTGGCCACAGCAGCGTCAAAATCAACATTACCGGAGGACTGCCCAAGTGTCGGTGCACTGAGAACTGCTCCATATAAAGTAATACGCATATAATACACTACTGGCCGAGCCACCGAGGTAGTCGTCTGGTATTCTAATTTAACAGGTAGCGACAAGGCTGGCGCAGTCCCCTGCCCAGCCACAGTCACCATAGCAACAGGGATGTTATCAGGGAAAACTGGTACTGGAGCTGCCGATTGAGTGATCTCTGAGAAAAAACGCCAATACCGAGTCGCTAACAAATCGAGAGGCTCATCCACCTGCAGTTCTTGAGTCAGCAAAAAACTAGACGGCTCTAGCTCTCCTAGTAAATCAACGTCTGGTTCAAAATCAGAAAATGCAGCCTGCAAGGCATCCCCTAAATCATAAGTAGTCCTATGCGAAGCATTCCAACGCGTCGGAATAAACAGCGGCGCAGAATCGAACAGCTCCGCCTGCTCTTCCAACTCTCGATCAATCGCGAGCGATCCAGCAGATACATACTCCACAAAAGGCCCAACCTCTTCGCGGTCAGGTAATGGATTAGAAGTCACTCGAAAAATTAAAAAGCCGGCCAGGTGGATCGCTATCCCAAGCAACAAGCCAATGCGAAACAAAGGCGACACCAGCCGTTGTGAACGGTGCGGTGCGCTCTGACTCTGCTGAATCGCATCGGACATCACAGCACTGGAAACACCGAATTATTACTTTGTTGCATCGATTGCCCAGGAATTAAGCCCATCACTTCTTTCACTGGCTCTCCCGCGATCTGAACCTCATCGAATCCAGCCGCCTGCGCCATCTGACAGAGATTTAGGAACTGTTGTAATTCAAGCGCAGTACCAGCCTTGATTAATAACACCGAGTCTTCTTCATCACGCGCTTCAATATGGCTGCGAAACGCTTGCTCGATCGAAATGTGCTCATACACGCTACCATCAAAAAACAGTACTCCGTGGTTACCAATAGTCAGCACTGCGACCTCGGAGGCATCGTGCTGTATACGCAGATCCGTCTCAGGTAAATTCACTCGCACACCTGGCAACATCACAAATCGGCTAAATAACAGGCTAACTAAAAGAGCCAATAGCATGAGGTCCAAGACCGGTATAAAATCAAATTTAATTTCGGGACGCTTTAGACGCTCTAGCAACCCAAACGATGCGGTAAATTTAACGGCTGCATCAATAGGCGTTGGTTCTGACTGCGAGGTTTGCTGATTCATCAATTAACCCTCATCCCCCACTTTAGATACCGTAGCACTTGGCGCTTCTACCATTAAAAATTCATGGATATTATGCCCCACCCATTCCAAATCATGTACCAGCGCGCGCACGCGCC
This sequence comes from Puniceicoccaceae bacterium, assembly GCA_017857255.1. Classification (GTDB taxonomy): domain Bacteria; phylum Verrucomicrobiota; class Verrucomicrobiia; order Opitutales; family Coraliomargaritaceae; genus Lentimonas. The sequence continues at coordinate 16,428 of JAFMDL010000018.1, forward strand.
CGCACAAAAAGTGGTGTGCCAAGGTCGCCATTACGGCAATGGCTAGGCCAGTTGCTGAAGTGATCAACGCCTCAGCCAACAAGCGGCTAAACTCACCGCTGTTACCATTTGATGCTTCCAGTTGATACAATGCTTGCAGCGCAGCAATCAATGTACCCAAAAATCCCAACAACGGAGCCACTCGCGCGAGTGCCGCTATCGTACCAATCCGGCGCTCCAACACGGGGATTTCTACCAATGCAGCGGATTGAATTGCTGACCGGATATTGTCACTCGATTCATTATAATGCAGCAAGGCCGACTTGACAATACGCGCCATTGGCCCCGGCGTGTCTTCACAAAGAGTCAGTGCCTCCACCAGGCGTTTCTTACCTACCAAGTTCTTAATACCACTTAAGAAATCTTCCGTACCGACTTGCCCCTTGTGCAGGAACAGTGCGCGCTCAACAAACAGCACAAAGCCAAGCAGGCTCACGAAAAGCAGCGGATACATCACTGGCCCGCCTTGAAGGATGAAGGTATGTTGCAAATAATCCATGGAATAGTTTTTCTAAATATAAACGGACAAGTTACTCCCCGACAACAGGTAATCGGTCGGCCCGCGACTGCGCGATTGTACGCCCCGGTAAATTATAAGCGACCATCTTTCGATACACGCGACGCGCCTCAGCTAGCTCGCCCGCCCCTTCAAGCAATGAGCCCAATTCTAGCATCGCTCGGGACATCCAGTAACGACCAGTCACCCCCAAACGAGTGGCATTTTCACCATCTAGCAAAAAGCGCCCAGCCATCAGCATAAAGACTTCCTGAGCCTCTTTAAGCGCATCACGCTGTAGCAAAGAAAATCCCCACTTATAGCCCACCTCAGCTTGAAAATCAACTGGCAGGTTCGGCAGATCGATCATGCGCTCCAATGCCATCGCCACATCCTTTAACTGCCCCTCCGCACTCTTGGCCAGTGCCAACATACAATCCGCTCGTGACAATTCAGCCACATAACGGCGCGGATGCTCTGGAAACGAGCGGATTAAATCCTCATAAATAATCTGCGCGCCGGCAAAGTCATTCATCTGCCGAAGTAAATCTCCTTGCTTTAAGCGCGCTGAAAAAAGCAGAGGATCTGCAGGGTAACGCTCAATCAAATTTTGATGCAGTCGCACCGCCTCGGCGAAATAAGCAGCACCGCGCAGCTCACAGTACAAGCTCGCTTCAAATAAAGCCTGAGGGGCCAGATCACTATTCTCATACAATGAGGGCAACTTGAGCAAAGTGCCCTGCGCCACCTCAAATTCATTAATCGATGCATGGTAATCTGCTTCAGTTAAATAAGAGCGTTCTGCCGCAGAACTTTCAGGGTAGCCTGCCCGTATTTCCGCGAGCACTTCTATACCTGCTGCTGAGTCCCCGAGCTGAATCAAAATGTCGGCCTTCAGTAACAATACCTCAGTAACTAGTAAACGAATCTCTGCTGGACTTGGATTAAGCGCCTGCTCTGGAATCGATTCCACCCTCAGCAACAAGGCATTTACACGATCTTTCACACTTTCTTGGTCGCCTGCCAACAAGGACAAACGCACCTCGAGCCAACGTAGCCGTAAATCTAGAGCGATCGGCACAGAGCTACTGGTATCATCTTCCAACAAAACACGCACTCGCTTCAGCGCCGACTCTAACAGGCCATTCGCCTGCAATGCCTGCACTACATTCCACTCAGCACGCCAGCGGTCTGCCGGAGAAATACTTTCACTGAAATTCACCTCATCAATTAATTGTAGTGCCGACTCTATTTGCCCACCTCGCACTTGTGCTGTCACCAAGCGCAGAAATAATGCACCATCATAACCGTCAGGGCTCTCATCGCTAGCGGCTGACTCATAAAACTCCACCGCATTGCGGTAATCCTCATTTAAAAAATAGCAGTCACCAATCTGCCGATTCAAAGCTTGTCGCTCTGTTAGGTCTTCTGACTGATCTCTAAATTGTATTAAAAAAGCCGCGGCTGCTCGATATTGAGGCGGACGATGCTGTAATGCAGCATATGCCAAAACTCTATATACGTTGGTAATTTCACTCCATCCGGGAAATTGCTCCAACAGCAACTGCGCATCTTTCTCCGCTAATTTGAATAAGCGCCGTGCTTCGGTCTCGGCAACCGTGCGCTCCACAGGCGTCTGCGCTGTAGCCAACATTTTTTCCGCACGAGTCAACGCAATGCGGCTACGAATATAATACATCTGTCCTTGTAACGGATGTGGCTCAGCCTCGGCTAACATGAGATCCAAAAAAAGAGTCAACTCATCCTGCTCTAAGTCACTTCTTGCACGCGCAAGTAATTGCAACGCAACCCCAGTCACCTCGCGGCTTTTTCCATCGCGTACCAGCGCTTGCAGGGCATCGCGGCCACTTGCAGTATCCGTACCGTATAATAGCCCCTTCAACAATAATAGCTGTTCGCGTTCTTGGCTCACATAACCCGCACGTGGATTCGCTAGCTCTTGTGCTATAACGTCAATCGCTTCTTCTTGCTGCCCCTGATTGTTTAAAATAATCGCATACTCCTTGGCATAAGGATATGCTGCCGGCGTGCCGGTAAATCGCTGTAACTGCGCACGCACCTGAGCCGCGATGGCTTCACTCGATGGCGCTTTCAAAATCTCCTCGCGCAAGATCAAACTATCAAAAAATGCCCGCTGCATCTCTGAAACTGCAACTGAGCGGGCAAGCTCAAAGGCTTGCCTCGCGCCAAGTGAGCGGCCCATCAGCTCTGCCCGCACGCCTCTTAACAAGTATAACCAAGGCAACTCTCCAGCCTTTAGCTCTGCCTCCGTAACCGAGTCCAGCGAACGTATTAACGTCTCTCGATCTACATTTCGGCCCGTTCCATACGCGCTCACCGCACGGTATAAATGATACACGGCCGTTTGGCTGCCTTCTGGAATTTCCTTCAAAACCACGCCCGCGGCTACAAAACGACGCTGCGCAATCAAGGATGCCGCGAGTTGGATTTTCAGGGCTGCCAACTCTTTGGCGGTCAAGCTAGGTGACTGCAATAAATTGCGATAGAGTCCTTCGGCCGATACCGCCAATCCCGTCTCTAATGCTCGATCCGCGGCATCGCTTCTCCACTCAAATGCGACTCGCTCGAGCGAATTAATCGGAGCCGTCTGCAGCGGAGCTTGCCCGGCCGCTATATGCAAACAAACAGAGACAGAGAGCGCAACGAGCACAACACTTCGCATGATAGGGCTAGAAATAGTACAATTAAACCGCATGTCCTTTATAAATGACAAAGGCTCGCGCCGCAGGTTGCAAAAAGATTTTCAAAGGGGTACAAGGTTCAGCATTCACTTTTCCGAGACGATCAGTCATTTCAGTGCATGTTTTTACAGGTATTGATCGTCATGACTATCGGGTCCGCGCAACTAAGCATACACCATGCGCGCACACTGGTCACAAAAATGCGGCTCACCCGCATCACGTGCTGCTCGTGACACTTCGTTGGACACTCGCAAATGGCAACCGCCGCACTTATGGTCTACGATCTGCGCCAGATACGGCGCCCGCTTGACCATTTTTTTGACCCGATCGTATTGCTCCAGATAGGTCCAATCTAGGCCGTCTCGCGAGGTTTCTACCTCTGTTCGAGCCTCATCGGCCGAGGCTGTTAAGTGCGCCTCGCGCTCGACTAGCAGACTGATCTCTTTTCGCTGCACTTCGATTCGCAGCTCGATCGACGCTTTTTCCGCCTCAAACGCCTCTTTCGCTACATCAATTTCGAGCATTAATTCGATTTCACGCTCCTCAAGCTCGGAAATCTCTACCTCAGTTTGCTCGATTTGGTGTGTCAGCGCTTGGTACTCGTCATTCTTCTTTACTTCAGATTGCTGCGTTCGGAATCGTAGCAATGCCCCCTCCTTAGCTTTAACATCGACATCTAAGTCATTGCGCGCGATCTCTTTAGAAATCAGCGCTTGCCGAGCGGATTCAACATTGTCCTCTTCCCTCGCAATTTCAGCTTCGAGCGCGTTGCGCTCTATCGGAATACGCGCAAGGTCTTGCTCAATTTTAAGCAGCGATACGTCGCGGTGTTGAACAATAAGGAGTTTTTCGATTTGCGGGTCGGCCATAAGATGAGATAACTCTCTACCACTCAAAACTGCCTTACTCTTAGGGCAACCTAAAAGACATGACCGACGACACTTCTCTTCAAGATCAAATCGATGATGCCACCTTTGACTTCACCATGGGTGATAGTGACTCGGCGCTGGCAAAACTGACAAAGCTCAGCGCTGACCACCCAGAGTCATTCGCCACCTGGCACGCGCTGACTGAAGTCCACTTTTCAGAAGGTCACTATGACCAGGCGCTAGCAGCTGCAGACAAAGCGCATGAACTGCGCCCAGATGACATTCACATTAACACCAGTCTCTCTCGAATCTGGGTAGAACGAGGCGATAAAGACAAGGCTGAGCACTATGGTGCTGAGGCTCGAATGCTTGGCTGGAAAGACGAACTGAAATCTCCACCCGAGAAGGGCGACATTTAGCGGCATTGACAGCCGATTAATCGCTCCCCTAAATTTGCAACTACATGGAAGACGTAACATACACGCTAGAATTCGAAAAGCCTCTGCGCGAGCTAGAGAAGCAACTCATCACCCTGAACCAAGTTTCACAAGAATCGAAGGTCGACGTCAGCAGTGAAATCGCCGCGATCGAAAAGAAAATCGATCAGATGAAAGTCGATATTTACTCGGACCTCACTGCTTGGCAGCGGGTGCAACTCTCTCGTCATCCAAAGCGCCCTTACACCCTAGATTACATTGAGCGAGTCTTCACCGACTTTGAAGAACTCCACGGCGACCGACGTTTTCGAGAAGACGCCGCAATCGTTGGCGGCCCTGCATTCTTAGATGGCAAGCCGGTAATGGTTATCGGCCAGCAAAAAGGTCGTAACACTAAAGATAATCTCCTACGCAATTTCGGTTGCCCGCATCCAGAAGGCTACCGCAAAGCCATGCGTTTAATGGAGATGGCTGAAAAATTTAATATGCCCATCATAACAATGGTAGATACACCAGGCGCGTATCCAGGGATTGGCGCAGAGGAGCGCCACGTAGCCGAAGCGATCGCCGTGAACATACGTGACATGAGCGCGCTAAAAGTGCCAATCATCACCATCGTTATTGGCGAAGGCGGCTCAGGTGGGGCGCTCGGTATCGCAGTTGCAGACGAGGTCATGATCCTCGAGAACGGCTACTACTCTGTTATCTCCCCAGAAGGTTGTGCTGCTATCCTTTGGAAAGACCGTGCTGCCGCTCCGCAAGCAGCCGATGCGCTTAAATTTAGTCCTACACACTTAAAGCAGTTCGGCGTGGTGGATCAAATTTTACCAGAACCAACCGGAGGCGCACATCGTAACTACGATGCATCCGCAGCGACCATCAAAGCAGCGATTCTTCAATCGCTAGAGACCCTGGAAAAAAAGAGCTGCAAAGAACTTCTCGATGATCGCTACGCTAAATTCCGTAGCCTTGGTGAATTTGAAGATTCGGCCGCGGCTACAACAGCATAAGCGAATACCATTCATTGAAACAAAATCCCCGCCGTTGCTATGGCGGGGATTTTTTGTGATGATAAATATTGCACAGCGATTATACTAACTCAAATTAATCAGCATGATCAAAACTGACAAAAATGAAATCATGGCACTCTTTGACGAGTGGAATAATGCACTTCAATCTGGGGATCCGAGAAAAGTCGCATCACTCTATGAGGGCGGAGGCATCCTACTCCCGACTGTGTCGAATCAAGTACGGCACAATCATGCAGAAATTGAGGACTATTTTGTTCATTTTGTTGCCAAAGGCCCTGTCGGAAAAATCAACGAAGCAAATATCAGAATTTTTAATGATTTGGCAATTAACTCTGGCGTCTATACATTTACGTTCAAAGACGGTGCTAGTGTCCAAGCCCGATTCACATTTGTGTATCACCGAAAAAATGAGCGCTGGATGATTACAGAGCATCACTCCTCGCAAATGCCAGAATGACAAACAGGCGTTTTTAGTCACACGTAAGCACTACTCAAATCGATGTGGTAAAATGGCATCCTGTCTATACGTGGTGAAGACGCCATGGTTAGACGCATCAACCAAACCAAAGTGAGGCATCTAATGCTCTACCAACTCACACGCAGGCCGTCGTAAGCCAGTCGAATCGAATCAGGTAAGGCAGCCTCAGTGGTTTCGTGATCTACAAAATAGGTCATGTGTGTCAGGAACGAGAGTCGCGCATTCATCTCAATTGCAGTTTGTGTCGCCTCTCCAACTGTCATGTGCGAAGGATGTGGCTGGGGTCGCAAGCCATCCAGCACAACGACATCAGCATCCTCAGCAAGAAAACGTGCTTCTTCTCCGACCTCTTTACAGTCGGTGTAATACGCAAATTTCTTGCCAGTATCTGCTTCAGTAAAAATGAGACCGAGCACCTGCATCGCACCATGCGGCAAGTACACCGATTCGATACTACCGCCAGGAACCTCTAGTACTTGCGGCATCTCCTGCAGTTTGAATGCCGGGTAGCCCTTGACCACTGGTTTATCGAGAATCGCATACGGGAAAATGTCACGTATACGTTCTAAACCAGACTCACTGCTATAAACAGGCAAGGCAGTGCCACCATTCAGATCACAAAATCGCCGTAGATCATCCATGCCCAAAATGTGGTCGGCATGCGGATGCGTTAAAATAAAGGTGTCGATCTGTGTCACCTCATTCTGAATACACTGCATCCGAAACTCCGGAGCCGCGTCAACCTGAATGTGATGGCCGCCCATTTCCACATGAATCGAGGTGCGTGTACGCCAGTTTAACGGATTCTCCAGATCGCAACCTCCCTCTGGCTGCGCAATCATCGGAACCCCTTGTGAAGTCCCTGTACCTAAAAATAGAATTTCCATAACTACCCAGCAAACTGGCAATTCTATACTCGCTGGCAATAGAGTATCTCGGCGTCGCAAAAATTATTTGGCCAATTGTATCTCCAAGTCGACGTGCACCATACGATGGTCACTGCCGGCTAATACGTTTGGCAAGTCGACGACATGACCGCTTCCCTCAATAGAGTCAGCGAGTGATCCGGACGCGATAAACCCATCGACTAAAGAGTATTCGACTTGTTTGCGGTAAAAGTGAGTCCATTGCTCACCTCGCGTATCCACCGCGTGTACCAAGCCACCGATATCCAAAGCGCCTTTGCGATAAAAGCGGCGTAATGGGGCGCTGGCTGGATGGTCATTAAAGTCTCCTGCTATCAGAAAATCAGTCATACCAATCGCATACGTACGCTCTATGATTCGATCTCGACAGGCTTCTGCTTCCCTTGTCCGTCGTTGCTGAGATTCAGGATCGGCCTTCACATCTGACCAGCGACTTTTTAGATGCACTACAAACAGCTTAAATATAGAACTATCCGCGCGCGTGAATGACACCTCCAACAGCCCCCGTCTCACTGTCTCTCGGCTTGCTTGATACTTGAAATTCAGATCTTGATGCTTCACCAAGTGAGTAGGAGCAAACTTAGATAATACCGCGACATAACGAACCGAATCAGCTGCTTGCATCAATGTTATGTATGGGTAGTGCAGCCCTTCATCGCTCAAATCAGACCTCAGCTCCTCAAGGAATGGTAGCCCACCAATCTCCTGAACTGCCAAAATATCAGGTGCAGCTTGGTGAATCACCTCGCGCAGGATCGCTTTTTCACTTTCGGGCTTCGGATACGAAGGGCGCCACTTCCCACCTACGTGACGATCCATGATCAGATAATTATTCAGATTGTACGTAGCAATCCGAATCGAACCAGCTGCTAGCGGTGCAGTCACATTGATTCCAGCCAATACAAAACAAAGCAGCTGGAATGCAACTCGCATAGAATCAATCAGTCAGCTCGCTGTCATTATTGAAGCAACGAACGTTCGCGCTCCAATAAAGTCGGATGCGAATAATAAAAACGGCTATAAGTCGGATGCGGTGTCAAATTACTTAGATTCTCCCTGTGTAATTTGCGCAACGCACGAATTAATGGCTCGGCAGAGTCCATCGCATCACGCGCAAACGCATCAGCCTCATACTCATGCTTACGCGACCAAAGACTGGTAAAAGGTGACAGCCAAAATGTAAGTAATCCACTCAAAAGCATAAACAACAATAACACTGGCACAAACTCACCGGAAACATCCTCGCTAAACGAAAAAGCCGCCGCCAACCAAGTGCCTTCAGCGAGCCAACCCAGCAGCGCAAACATGCCAAACGTCGTGACTGCAGACAGCGCAATCATCTTTGGGATATGCCCCATCTGATAATGTCCAATCTCGTGCGCAAGTACGGCCTCTAACTCTTCATGCTCCATTTGTTCAATCAGTGTATCATAAAGCACGATACGCCGAAAACGGCCAAATCCGGAGAAAAAGGCATTCGAATGACCGGAGCGCTTACTCCCATCGATCACCAAAATAGTCTGCGCTTTAAAGCCAGTGCGATCAGCCAAGGCAAACAGCCGCTGCTTCAATTCGCCCTCTTCCATTGGCTCCATTTTATTGAATAGAGGCATAATGAACATGGGATAAGCTACCACCATCACTAACTGAAAAACAAAAAACACACTAAAACCCCAAAGCCACCAGAGATCACCTGCACTCGACACCAAAAAGATCAACACAGCCAACAATGGATAACCGATCACAAAACCAAGTAAGAAACCCTTAACCTTATCCATCAACCATAGTTTCTGCGTACTCTTATTGAAGCCAAAACGTTCTTCGAGCCTGAAGGTGCTCCACCACTCGAACGGCAGTCCGGGTAAACCAAGAAGCACTGCAACTAGAAACAATACAAGCGCCTGCCCCCAAGTGCCAAAGCCAAATACAGTACTCAGCGCACTGTATAACCAAGGTAATAAACCTGAGAGTACGACCACCGCTAAGATGATCGTATCATACAAATCATTCACCAAGCCAAAGCGTGTTTTCGAGACGGTATAGGCGACAGACTTCTGGTAAGTGGGCAGATCAATAAAATCGCGAAACGTTTCTGGCACTTCAGCGGACTTACTATTAGCATGCCGCATATTCAAGACATCCAAGATCGTGCTTGTGGCATATTTAAGAATCAGGAGTGCGATGAAAGCTGTTAAGATTGTATTCATTAATGATATGGAGAACACAGACTTTACTGTGATTGGTAAAGCAAATCTTACCCAGTACGGATTCGTGTAGTGCAATAAAAAACCCGCGACACAATGGTCGCGGGTTTTGTAAATTAATTGTCTGTCAAATCAACCAGTCAGCTGCTTGATGATCTCGACGATTGGCAGGAAGAGTGCAATCACGATAAAGCCCACGACCACCGCCAAGAATACGATCATAACTGGCTCAATGATTGATGTAATCCCAGCCACTGCATTGTCGACATCTTCATCATAGTTATCCGCTATACGGTTCAACATTTCTGAGAGTTCACCGGTTTCTTCTCCGACGTCGACCATGCTGGTCACCATATCAGGGAACACCTTCTCACGACCCATCGGCGCAGAAAGCGACTCACCATCGCGCACACTATCGTGGATGCGAGTCAACGCATTGGTGTAAAAGATATTTCCTGTAATATCTTTAGTAATAGTAATCGCTTGAAGAATCGGAACACCGCTGGAAAGCAATGTACCAAATGTGCGAGTGATACGTGCAATGTTCACCTTACTCACAAGGTCACCGACTTTGGGTAAATTAATCGCACTCCAATTAAAACACTTCGAGCCGAGATCAGTCTTCAGCGCGAACTTCGCGGCGAAGAACAAGGTGACCATAAGCCCCATCGAAATTATGATATTATCACGTAGGAAATTACTAATACCGACCACTAGCAAAGTTGGTCCCGGCAGCGCGGCACCATCGAGCATGTCATCAAAAATGGTCTGGAATTTTGGTACGACGACGACCATCAGCAACACAACAATCGATACTGCTACACCGACCACCACGATTGGATAGACCATTGCGGACTGCACTTTTTTCTTGGTGCGCTGCGCCTTTTCCATGAAGCCCGCCAGACGGGAAAGCACGACGTCGAGCACACCACCAGCCTCACCCGCTTTAATCATGTTAATATAAAGACGGTCAAAAATCTTCGGGTGCTGGAGCAATCCATCGGAAAATGTATTACCCGATTTCACTTGATCAGCGATCTGCTCCAAGGATGCCTTAAAGCGCAAGTTCCGTTCTTGGCGAATCATTACCTCGATCGCGCGTAAGAGTGGTAAGCCAGCTTGCAGCAAGGTTGCCAATTGACGCGTAAACGTAGTCAATTCTTCGGGTTTGATTACCTTGCCAAAGTTCATCCCACCAGACTTGGCCTTGGCTTTAGAGGCTTTCTTAGACTTACCAGCAGCACCACCGCTTGATTCAGCGATGTTGGTGGGCATTAAGCCCATTGCGCTTACTTTAGAGCTCGCTTCATCTTGATTGGCAGCATCAACAGAACCGGTCTTTTGCTTACCGTTCTGATCAATTGCAGTATATTTAAATTTTGGCATGGGGATGTGTGGTTGGATAATTAAGTATACTTAAGGACTTCTTCTATCGTAGAATTTCCATCGAAAATTGCACGCAGGCCGTCATCACGCAAGCTTCGCATACCCTGCTCAAGAGCTTTCTGCTTGATCGCCAGTGTTGGTGCGCGGTCATTGATCAATTCTCGCAGCGCATCGGAAACTACAATCATCTCAAAGAGACCCACTCGGCCACGATAACCTGTGTTACTACACTCGGGGCAACCCTCACCATAAAAGAAGTCTTTTTCTGCGATTTCTAGTGGATCTACGTCCAATATCTCGATCATGTCATGGCCTGGCTCATAGGCAGTGCGGCACGACTTACAAATACGACGAACCAAACGTTGCGCAAGAATCGCCTCTAATGAGGCAGAGATCAAAAATGGCTCAAGGCCCATATCGATCAAGCGAGTCACCGCACCCGGCGCGTCATTGGTATGCAATGTGCTCAACACCACGTGCCCTGTGAGCGATGCCTGTACCGCAATTTGCGCAGTCTCTAAATCGCGAATCTCGCCTACCATGATCTTATCCGGGTCTTGGCGCAGGAAGGCACGCAATGCTCGAGAGAAATCGAGTCCAACTTGATGGTTTACCGCAACCTGCATGATGCCATCGATCTCATACTCAACGGGATCTTCCGCGGTGAGAATTTTAGTCTCGACGCTATTCACCTCACGCAACGCACTGTAAAGAGTGGTCGTTTTGCCTGAACCAGTTGGGCCCGTCACAATAAAAATACCATTAGGCCGATCGACCAAGTCACGAATCGTTTGTAAAATATCGGCAGGTAAGCTGAGCGCTTCCAAGTCCAGATTCACCACAGATTTATCCAAGACACGAAGTACGACACTTTCGCCAAACTGCGTCGGTAATGTCGAAACACGCAAATCCACCGGACGCCCGGCAATCGTCATCTTAATACGACCATCTTGTGGAATTCGTGACTCCGAGATATTCATATTCGAAAGCACTTTCACACGTGAAATGACCGGTACTGCAAGACTCTTTGGCGGCGGCGCCATCTCATATAGGGCACCGTCAATACGATAACGGATACGGAACTGGTCTTCGAATGGCTCAAAGTGAATATCCGACGCTTGATCCTTAATCGCTTGCTGCAAAACCAAATTTACAAAACGAATAATCGGTGTCTGATTTGCCAAGTCTGTTAAATCAGACCCTGAAAGGTCATCTTCGGCCTCGACGAAGCTATCTCCTAAATCTCCGAGAATGTCATCAATCGACGAGTCTTCCTCACCATAAGTCGAGACGACAAGCTCATCGATCAGATCAGGATCACAGACGACTATTTCAATATCCTTGTTCAGCGTAAAGGTGAGGTCGTCGATAATACTCGGATTAAACGGATCCTTTGCTAACAGGGAAATAGAAGTCTCTGTCGCAGTAACAGGCACCACCGCATACATTCGTGCCGTGCTGGCCTTGACCACAGAGGCAACACTTTCAGGCACAGAGCTGGGCACTGAATCCTGATAAGTGTAGCCTAAATATTCAGCCACCGTACTCAGCACTTTCGTACGCTCCACTAAGCCAGAATCGATGACGGAATCAGCAAGCGATTTCCCTGTATTCAGGTGCGACTCGTTCAGCTCCTCCAACTGTGCAGGATCAAGCAGTTCAGCGGACTTGATGATTTCGTATATGGTATCGTTGTGATCTTCGAACATTGGGGGGGAATGAGCGCCTACAGGACACTAGCTTATGGATTTGTAAAACGAGCGCCATGCTCGACAAGTTTATCGTGCATGGCATTGGGGAGTTGAGATTTTAAAAGGGCTTCATCTGCACTAATCAAATCACGATTGAACAGACTCAGTAAGTGAGCGTCCAAGCCGATCATACCATGTGCAGCACCTGTTTGAATATCGGAGTTAATGCGGTATGTCTTGTTCTCGCGAATCAGCTGTGCAATCGAATTAGTCGTCACCATAATTTCGAATGAAGCGATACGCCCGCCACCGGTTTTCTTACACAGAACCTGCGAAATCACCGCGACTACAGAGGACGCCAACTGTGTCCGGATTTGATCCTTCATCGCAGATGGGAAGGCATCCACGATACGATCAACCGTGCGCGCCGCACCAGTTGTGTGCAATGTGGCAAAGACCAAGTGTCCTGTTTCCGCCGCACTCACGGCCGCTTCAATTGTCTCAAGGTCACGCATTTCCCCGACTAAAATTACGTCGGGGTCTTGGCGTAGTGCGCCACGAATCGCACTTGAAAAGGACGTGACATCGTTGCCAACTTCTCGCTGCGTCACGATGCATTTTTTATGCTCATGAAAATACTCAATCGGATCCTCAATCGTGATAATGTGCCCATCTTGATTTTCATTTATCCAATTGACGATTGAAGCCAAAGTAGTCGATTTACCGGATCCAGTGGGGCCCGTTACGAGAATTAATCCACGTGGGCGACTAATTAGATCTTTAATCTGATCCGGTAACCCAATTTCTCTCAGTGTAAATAAATCATTTGGAATCTGCCGTAGCACCATCCCGTAATCTCCCTTAGCCCGGAAAACACTGACCCGAAAACGCGCACGATCCATATAAGCGAAGCCAAAATCAGCCCCGCCAATGGTCTTCAATTGCTCCTGATTACTAACCGAGGTGATCGCCATCATCAAATCTTCAGTATCCTGTGCTGTGAGTTTTTCGCCCTCGACTGGAACCATGCTTCCGGACATCCGTAAAGTGGGAGCCTGATTCACCTGCAGATGTAAATCAGAAGCACCCTGATCGACCATCAGCTCAAGCAAATCATTCATTTCATAACTCATTTTTTACAGCGATTGAATTTAAAATTGTCAGAATTAAAGAGAGGTTACCCCGCTTCACCCACGGTTGAATGCAGCACTTCTTCAGCCAAGGTGACACCTGCAATAACCTTACGGATACCGTCTTCACGCATGGTACGCATGCCCATCTCTTTGGATTTAGAACGCAAAGCTACTAAGCTGGCATCTTCATAAACCATCTGCTGTAACTCTTCGCTCATTGTGAACATCTCGAACACACCCACACGACCACGGAAGCCAGTCGAATTACATTTAGGACAACCCGCGCCTTTCATGAAATTTGCATCCAATGCTTGGTCGGACCGAATCCCCAAAGAACTCAGCAGCTTTTCATCAGGCGTATGAGGTTGCTTACAATTTGGGCAAATCCGCCGCACCAACCGCTGCGCCAGCACTGCCCGTAACGCAGCAGCTACTAAGAATGGCTTGATGCCTATATCGACCAATCGACTCACCGCGCTGGGCGCATCATTGGTATGCAGAGTACTAAAAACCATGTGTCCAGTGAGCGCCGCATTAATTGCAATTTCAGCGGTTTCTTTGTCTCGAATTTCCCCGACCATGATGATGTTAGGCGCTTGACGCAGCATCGATCGCAGTGCGGCAGAGAAAGTCATCCCCACATCGCGACGGACTTGCACTTGGTTCACTCCAGGCATCTCATACTCAACCGGATCTTCAACAGTAATGATCTTGCGGTCAGGATGATTGATGCAATTCAGAGCTGAATAGAGCGTAGTAGACTTACCCGATCCAGTAGGACCAGTCACCAGAAAGACGCCATCGGGCATCGCAATAATACGTTCAAAAGTTGCTTGGTCATCACTAAAGAAGCCCAGTTCTGGTAAGCCTAAGTTTAAACCTTCCTTGTCCAGAATACGCATGACAATACTTTCACCAAACGCAGTAGGTAGGGTGGAAACACGCAAATCGATCACCTTCGGCCCAACCTTGATATTAATACGACCATCCAGAGGCACACGTTTTTCAGCAATACTCACATCAGACATGAGTTTAATACGAGATACGATCGATGGTTGCAGTCGCTTCGGTGGGTTTTCCACCTCGTGCAATACACCGTCAATACGGTATCGCACGCGGAAGCGTTTCTCTAGAGGCTCCATATGAATATCAGACGCACGGCGTTTCAATGCCTCCGAGATAACCATGTGCACGTATCGAATGATTGGCGCTTCGTCCTCACTCAGGTCGCCTTCCTCGCCTGTAGGAAGATCCAGATCCCCTTTACCCTCTTCTTCTGTACCCGTAAACAAGCTATCCACATTCTCTGCTTGTGCACTGTCATAATATTGGTGAATCGCCTTTTCAATTTCTTCGAGCGGCGCGACTCTACTCGTAATCGAACGCTGAATAACATGACTGATACTATCAATCGCATCCATATCCAAAGGATCACAAACCGCGAGTTCCAACTCATTGTCATCCGCCTCGAGCGGAAAAACTTTATAACGGTTCGCCAGATCGTAAGGTAACAGCTCCAACGCCTCGTTGGAAACGCGAATGTCGGCAAGTTCAACAAAATCCATGTTGAACTCTTCGGCAAGCGCTTTAGCAATCTGCACTTGGGTCACAATATTCTCTGTGACCAAACAGTCCAACGCAGCGGTATCTGGGTTGCCATCCCCACCCTGCTCCGCAGCCTTTACACGGGCGTCTTCGATCGCAGCAGACTCTACGATTCCTTTATCAGTTAATAGTTGTAGAACAAATTCGTCAGCAGAAGTCACAGTTTTTGGGGAAAGAGATAAGAGTGGGATTGAAAATAAATTAATTACCGGGAGACACTGATCAAGAATTCCGCGTTAGTCTTGGTCTTCTTGATACGTTGGATCAGCATTTCCATCGCATCAGTTGAAGGTAGCCCTTTCATTGCCCTGCGCAATGAATAAATTTTGAGCATTTCATCTGGGTGATAGAGCAACTCTTCCTTACGCGTGCCACTCTTATCCATACTCAGCGCTGGGAATATACGTTTGTCGGAAAGGCCTCGATCAAGGTGCAACTCCATATTGCCAGTGCCCTTGAACTCCTCGAAGATGACTTCATCCATTTTGCTGCCAGTTTCGACTAGTGCAGTCGCAATAATCGTCAAACTGCCACCGCCCTCGATATTACGAGCAGAGCCAAAAAACCGCTTCGGCTTTTGGAGCGCATTGGCCTCAACACCACCCGATAAAATCTTACCACTACTTGGCATCGTCGTATTGTAGGCACGTGCTAAACGAGTGATCGAATCAAGCAAAATAACAACGTCTTTGCCGACTTCTACCATCCGGCGTGCCTTCTCGATGACCATTTCAGCCGCATGCACATGACTTTCGGCAGTCTCATCGAAGGTAGAGCTAATCACCTCTCCAGTCACCTGACGGCGGAAGTCGGTGACTTCCTCGGGGCGCTCATCAATCAGCAAAATGATCAAATGCGCATCTGGATAATTGCGTTGGATCGAATTAGCCATGCCCTGCATGAGCACTGTCTTACCTGTTCGCGGTGGTGCCACAATCAACCCACGTTGACCAAAGCCTACCGGAGTTAGGCAATCGACCACCCGCATTGACAAATTATCTGACTTTGATTCGGTATCTGACTCCATCAAAATACGCTCTAGCGGATAATACGGTACGCCTTCTGTGAAGGGAACAATCTCACTCAAAGACTCTGGAGCTCGTCCCATCACTTCATTCACACAGACGACGAAGG
>JAFMDL010000019.1 GCA_017857255.1 Puniceicoccaceae bacterium
ACTGAGGAAGGGCCGCTGGTGTATTTGAAAGAGATCTACTGGCGTGAGTTTGCTTATAACGTGCTGTATCATTTCCCTGACACGCCGAATGCACCACTGCGACATGAATATAGTAATTTCCCTTGGGAAGAAGACCTTGATACCTTGCGTAGTTGGCAGCGAGGGCAAACTGGCTATCCAATCGTAGATGCTGGGATGCGCCAGCTATGGAAGACTGGATGGATGCACAATCGTGTGCGGATGATCGTATCGTCCTTATTGGTTAAACATTTATTGCAGGACTGGCACTCGGGTGCGCGGTGGTTTTGGGACACATTAATTGATGCTGACTTAGCGAGTAACACCCTAGGATGGCAATGGAGTGGTGGTTGCGGCGCCGATGCCGCCCCGTATTTCCGTGTGTTTAATCCGATCATCCAAGGGCAGAAATTTGACCCAGACGGTGCTTATGTACGGCGGTATGTGCCTGAATTAGGTAAGATGCCTGCTAAGTATATCCATACCCCTTGGGAGGCGCCTGATGAAATTTTAGACTACGCTGGTATTGAAATCGGCAAGGACTACCCAGCTCCAATTATAGATCATCAAGCTGGGCGAAATCGGGCGCTGGCGGCACTAAAAAAGTTTAAAGGCTAAGCGACTCTTAATGGTATGAGAAATTTAATAGTAGTATTGGGCGATCAATTGAATCGTGATGCAGCAGCATTTGACGGTTTTGATGCATCTCAGGATATCGTCTGGATGGCAGAGGTGGATGCCGAGGCAACTCAAGTGTGGTCGCATAAACAGAGGATTGCACTCTTTCTATCGGCGATGAGGCATTACCGGAGTGCGCTTCAGGGAGAAGGCATTGATGTCGAGTATACAGAGCTCCAGGCTGACAGTGCTAAAGGCAGCCTTTCCAGTCATCTAGCCAAAACGATAGGTAAATACGCTCCCGAAAAAGTCATCGTTACACAGCCGGGTGAATGGCGTGTTTTAGAGGAGCTGAAAGTACTCTGCAGCGCTCAAAATGTGGCTCTAGAAGTGCGAGAAGACCGGCATTTCTATGTGACTTTAGCTGACTTCCGAGAGCATGCGAAGGGACGTAAAGCGATCCGCATGGAATTTTTCTACCGACAAGTGCGCAAGCAGTTTAAGGTTTTAATGGAAGATGATCAGCCAGTCGGTGGTGAGTGGAATTACGACAAGAGTAACCGTAAAGCATTCCCACGCGGTGGCCCTGAAGCATCGAATCAAGGTCCAGGATTTGCTCCGGATACAGTCACTAAAGAAGTGCTTGAATTAGTGACAGCGCGCTTCAGTGAGCACCCTGGCACATTGGATTCATTCGCATGGCCTGTGACTGCTGCGGATGCACAGCAGGCATTAGCAGATTTTGTTAAAAGCCGATTGCCAAATTTTGGAGATCATCAAGATGCCATGTGGACCGATGAACCGTGGTTATATCACTCGCTCATCAGCACGTCGCTCAATCTTAAATTGCTCAATCCACGTGATGTGGTTGCTGCGGCCGAGCAAGCCTATCAATCGGGCGTTGCTCCGTTACCCGCAGTGGAAGGTTTCATCCGTCAAATTCTTGGCTGGAGAGAATATGTGCGTGGGATCTACTGGTTGAATATGCCCGGCTATGTACAGCTTAATCAGATGGAGGCATCGGAGCCATTGCCGGAATTCTATTGGACTGGTGAGACTGACTTGGTTTGTTTAAATCAAGCAATCGGCCAAACTTTGGAACATGGTTACGCACATCATATACAACGTTTAATGGTTACTGGATTGTATGGGCTGTTGCTCGGTATCGACCCACAAAGATTACATGAATGGTATCTAGCGGTTTACGTGGATGCGGTGGAATGGGTCGAATTGCCCAACACCCTCGGTATGTCGCAGTATGCTGATGGTGGACTGATGGCTTCCAAGCCTTACATTGCGACTGGAAACTACATCAACAAGATGAGTAATTATTGTAAGTCGTGTCCCAAAAATCCGAAAGAAAAAATCGGCGAGGATGCTTGCCCATTCACCACGTTGTATTGGGATTACTTAATACGACATCAAGCGGTATTAGGTAAAAATCATCGGATGGGGTTACAGTTGAGAAATTTAGATCGCATTGATGACGCACAGCGTGATCAGATTGTGCTGCAAGCGCGGACTATTCGTGATAATCCTGCGGTATGCTTCAAACAGAAATAGTAGATGGCACAGAGTAAGCAAAGAATTCTTGTAACGGGGGCAACGGGTCTGGTGGGAGCGCCTTTGTGCGTAGCCTTGAGCGCGCGTGGGCATAGCGTTCGTCGATTGTCACGTGGCACAAAGGGCGATTACTCTTGGGATGTGTCTGCGGGACAGATCGACCCAGCGGCACTCAATGAGGTAGATGTAGTGATCCACCTTGCAGGGGAGACTGTTGCTCAGCGCTGGAATACTGCGGCGAAAGAGCGCATCCTGCGGAGTCGAGTGGATGGAACCAAGCTGTTGATTGATCAGCTTGTGCAGCAAGCGAAGCCGCCTGCATTTTTATGTGCATCTGGGATTAGTTATTATGGCATCAGTCGAGAGGGCCATCTTGATGAGTCCGCCACGAGTGGCGATGGTTTCCTTGCAGAGGTAACCCGCCAATGGGAATCTGCAGTCCAGCCACTGGTCGATGTTGGTGGGCGCGTCGCCTTATTGCGTACAGGTATTGTTTTGAGTAAAGAGGGCGGCGCTTTAGCGAAGATGTTGCCCCCGTTTAAATTCGGCCTTGGTGGACGCATCGGTAGTGGTACTCAGATGATGAGTTGGATTAGCCTGCCAGACTTAGTTGGCGCATATGTTTTTGCAGTTGAAAATGATTTGGTACAGGGCCCAATCAATGCCGTAGCCCCGAGCCCAGTGACTAACTTGGACTTCACTAAAACGTTGGGGAGCGTGATTGGCCGTCCGACATTGTTCCCAATACCCAATCTAGTGATCAAAACTCTATTCGGTGAGATGGGTCAGGAAACAGTGCTGAGTAATCTGGGCGTTATTCCCGCTCGTCTACAACAGCTCGGCTTTGAATGGCAAACGCCATCGCTGTCAGCCACATTAAGAACAACAATTTATCAAGATTAGAAGATGAGAGAAACAAACACAACCGATGTTTTAATTATTGGTGCTGGCATCGCTGGCTTACTGTGCGCCACTGAGCTGAACAAGGCGAGCAAGTCGGTTCGTATTCTTGAGAAAGGGCGTGGTCCTGGTGGACGCATGGCGACACGCCGAATGGGCAAGGCACGTCTCGATCATGGAGCTCAGTTTTTTACTGTCCGATCCCCCAGCTTTCAGCGCTATGTCGATGAATGGTTGAAGGCCGGGGTCATACGCGAATGGTTTCGGCATGCGCCGCATGACACGAATAATTCTGGATATTCGCGTTATTGCGGAGTTTCCGGTATATCAGATGCGCCTAAATATTTATCGAAAGATTTGGATTTGAGGTGCACCGAAACCGTCACATCCCTCGCTTATGATGGTTCATTATGGACGGTAGCGACGGCGTCGGGGGCCTCCTTTCGGGCACGGTACCTGGTACTGACTGCGCCACTACCGCAGGCATTAGCATTGTTGGATGCCACTGGGCTTAACTATGCTGGCGCTGAGCTGGATCGTCTACGAGCAGTTTGTTATGATCGTGGTCTTGCTACTTTAGCGATACTGGATGGTCCTTCTGGGTTACCTGAGTCAGGCTTTCTTCGCTGCGAGCAAGGCCCTCTCACTTGGATTGCGGATAACCATGCGAAAGGTATTTCTCCGCACGAACATGCCATTACACTTCATGCGAATGCTGTATTTGCGGATCAGCACTGGGATTCGCCAGATAGCTTACGCGGTTCGCTCATGCTAAAAGCTGCAGCACATCATCTTAAAGCTAACGTACGTGAGTATAATTGCCACAGATGGGGGTTTTGCTTTTCAGAAAACCCGTATCCTGATTTGTGCTTTTCCAATTTCGAGTCGAATCTCTTGCTGGCAGGCGATTCATTTGGTGGGCCTCGCGTTGAAGGTGCAGCACTGTCTGGGCTTGCTGCGAGCTCTAAACTGCTAGAAACTATCTCAGCTAGAGATTCCTGATGACAGGGATATATTTCCGAGGGTCGTAGCGAAGCCGTAGTTTTTGGTTTTGTATTGTGCCATTGAGGTCAAAGATCAAGAGATTCGGAAGAGGCGAAGTGAGGAGCTTGCGGAAGCTATTCAAGGTTGATTCTGGGTTCCCCATATTTGCGAATAGCCCTACGCGAACCTTCATGTCAAGTGACTGATCTGGTATATGCATTGTACCTGCTGTCCAGATTTTGGTACGCGCGCCTTCGATGATCAAGTCAGGGAAGAATAATGTCTCTTGCTGTACCTCGAAGGTACTGCTCATTTGATTAAGATTGAAGGAAGTGAAATTGAGTCGTGTTTTATGTAGGAGGCTGGAGAGTGGTCCGAGTAGTTGTATCGACCCTATGTTATCGTTCATCACAACGAAACTTCCGTATCCATTATATCCATATAAGTTGTCGATCGGCCCTCGGGCTTCAACGTTTAGATTCAGTTTACCTTGGTCGCTCGTGCCTTTATCGGTTTTTATTTCTGGGTACGTGAGTTGATTTTCAACATCGTCAAAGCTGGGTAGGTTAAGTACCGCTTCTGCTTGATTGGCCCCTTGCAAGTTGAGATTCAATGTGAGTTGCTGACTGCCTTCCAAAGTATCTATAATGTCAATGTTAGCAGTGCCAAGTCCCTGAGCATAGCCAAATTCTACGTCCCTCAGATAGATGTCTTGCTCGCGCGCATAGAGGAAGAACTTTAAATGTTCGAGTGGCGTTTTTTTAAAGGTAAGAGGCGAGTCAATCGATGCCTCTAGATTGAAATAGTCGGACTGTGCATAGCGTACATCTGTTTCAGTAAAATTAGCTCCAGCCATTGTGATTCGCGGAAGTTGTTCAATTTCAAAATCACTGATGATGTTAGCGAGTGTTTCGCCAAATATTTTTGCAGCGGTTTGAGGCGGCATTTTTGCGTCGAATCCGTAGCGCACCGAGATCAGCCCGTTATTACCTCTCGTAAATGCGACATCACCATTGGCCCAACCCTTGCCAACTTTAGCATCGAAGTTATGGAGTTCGACGTAGTGTTTGCGACCGCGCACGATCATTTCCCCTGCATCAATATGCGCTCCTTTGTATATCGCATTTTCGGCGGCAGCACGGCCGAGGAAGAATAGTTCACGCGGCTTATCACGATTTCCTCGTATGACGAAGTCGCCGTAGCCAAATGTCTCACTGCTAAACTGAATATCTTTGAAGACGTTACTCCACCATTTGGGTAGCAGTGCGTCATATTGCTTCGGGAGTAAAGATCCTAACAGGGATATTTTATAGTCATTGTGACGACCATCGAGGCTAAATGTTGCATCAATCCACTGCTTGCCTCTGTTGGCTAGGACAGTGTCCAGGGTGAACGTTTCATTACTATAGTTACCAGTGGATAGGATATGATCAAATGTTAAGCCGTTGGCGGTAACGTCATTTACATCGACGCGAAAGGTGGTGCTTCCCAGTGCAAAGCCTTCCTCTAGTTGAATTTTTAGATCTAAATATGGTGTCGATCCGAATTCAAATTTTGGTAATTTATTAAGAACTGAATTAGGAAATAAAGATAGAAGTTCGACACTGCCGTGAGCGTGTAACGAGCCACTTTGTGTCTTCGAGTTCAGTATACCGCTAAATGCAGCTCCACCTTCAAGCCCACTCGCCGAACCTGAAAATGAAATATTTGGATAATTCGCTGCCGACAGGGTAGCCATGGGGCTGTTGAGTTCGACGTCGTGTACATTCATTGTAAGTGCGCTGATTTCGAAATCGGGCCAAGTTCCATCCAATAGATCGGACCATTGATTGCTCGATACGTATGCAGAGATGTCTGTTGCTGAGACTGAGGCTTTTGCAACCTGTATTTGGTCGGCTCTTAACAATAGTGGTGAGAGGGGAGTGAGTCTGCCTTCCTCGAGCCTAAAGTTGGTTTGAAAATCAAAGTCCTCCCCAGTCGCATGGATGTATTTCAATTGTTCGCAAGACAAGCGGGTGTAGATGTCGACCGATTTATTGGGGCGTGCCGTTATGGCAAATTCGAGGGTCGGATGTATAAATGGAGAAAACCGTTCTTTCTCGGTAAGTGCTTGGGCTATGAGTTTGTAGATGTCTTCGAGTTGCGGGGTTTCGCTGCTGGATTGAAATGGCCAATTAATTGAGCCCCGAAGCTTGATATCTTTGTGTTTCGCAGCGAATGAGTCGATTTGTATGGACTGATTAGCAGGTGTTAGATGGAAGGTTATATTTTCCAGAATTGCGGACCGCGCACCGCCGGGGGCATAGATTGCCGGCAATTGTAGTGTGCCGTTGGATAGCACCAGTTCTGTTGGGGTAAATTGCAGTGCTCCGTCATTGAGTAAGCGATACTCTAGCTCGGTGCTAGATGCTTCTAATATCGGCAGCTTCATGCTGTCGTGATATACTTTCAGTCCAGTTAGTTCGAGTGCTCCATGGAGCTTAAGACGAAAGCTATTCGCCTGAACGTAGTAGTCCTCAAAGCTCAGTGTTCGAAGTGTCTGATTCGCCCATTGAGTGGGAATCGGGATCGAGTGGAAAATGATGAGGCAGCCGGCAACGTAGGCTTGTATCGAAAATATAATCAATAATACCAGGTCGAGAAAGAGTTTTAGGAACATCATTCCTCTAGCTCTATATTTTTTCCACATGTCGACCTATTTGAATATGATTTAAGGAGCAGTGCTTGGCTCATCTGTGGCAGCAGGTTTCGGCTCCGCTAATGGTGCGATGGTTTTTTGTGTAGAGATCGGCTGATCACTTGCCTCGGGAGGAGGCTGCATATCATCAGTCAACACATAGAGCGCATCAATTGTCTCTTGTGGGATTTCAAAGATTGCGTTGTGCTTCTCAGAAGCGCCCACTTGAATCGACCCGGAAAAGCGATGTGTGAATACGTATGTGCGAGTTTCGCTGCGATCAGTTTCGTCACCAGGAAGGAGTAGCTCGGCGCTCAGGCGAAAGACCCATGGGCGTGTGGTTTCACTGTCGAGTGGGTAAGCATCTGTGTATTCATCAATTAGATACGTTTTTACTCTGAAATGACGGATAGCTTCGAGCAAGCTAAGCGTGGCCTCGCGGTGAGTTTTTGGTAGGTCTATCAGCGCCTTTAACCAGATGCGGTCTTCGTCCTCAAGTGAATACGAGAAGATGACTTGTCCGGTTAAGAGGTTTTGCAGCTGGAGGCTTTTGATTTTTGCAGCTTGTGGTAATTTTTCCAGAGTGCGCTTGCGATAGTAGGCGGCATTGAGGGGAATGGCCTTAAGTGTTGCGCGGCGATTGACAGTGTAGATGTATTCAGCTTTATCGCTCCGCGCATAGAGCATCTCATTCTCGTTTTCGGGATGCGCGATCAGTAGGGTAGTCGTGTCGTCTCCCAGCGATAGTTTAATCGTGCGACGCGGTACATTGAAGCCCAGTCGGTCAAAGTCGGTCGGCGTCGGAGAGTCGACTGCGAAGCCACTGGCGCGGAGGTTTTTCAAGTCGTCAATCAGTTTGGCGATGATTCCGGGGTCTGCGTGTCGTGGCTGAATATTGGTATCGACGTTACTTTCGACGACTTGCCAGCTATTACCAGTTTCGAGCTTTTGTAGGCGTATTTGTAGGTCGCCTTCGGATAACTCAATAGAAGTCAGCGCTGTAGGATCAATGCTCATGAAGCTCCGCTCACGCAGCGCTTCTTCGGCTTCGCGGAGCTTGTCAAAGGGCTCAGCTGCAATCGTAAATACGGTAGGGTTATCCTCTATGCGAGCAAAGTAAGTAGGCGCTTCTTTTGCGTCGCTGGTAGGAACTTTATTACCGATGAGCAAAGTTTGGCGCCGTTTATTGCCATGAAGTGTGACGCGCATCGCGGGATTCTCCAAGCCTTGCAGTATTGGGTCGCTGGTTTCCAGTTCTTTAAATTCAACCACTTTAGCTGCAGTGAGTGTGTTGATCGTGTTGGCTACTTGGGTTGCATCGGCCTCAGCGCTGAGAGGAGCTTCGAAGATCCAGCCAGTGTTTGTGCGGGCGATGCGCACGCGAAAATTACTATTGCCGACCGCTGCTTCAGGGGTGCTGATCTCCAAACTGAGCGCATCGATCTCAAAAACTGGAATATCAAAAATTTCGCGATTACGCAAGTCGCCGAGATCGACAAGCAGGCTTTGGATGACTTGCTCGTTGACAACAAAAATGTCTTTGCCGTTTGGGCCGAGTAGGTAGAAATTATTGCCAATCTCAGTGACAGTGCCGACGCTTAGCTCTATCGATTCATCATGGTTTGAGATCTTTAATTGTAGCCATGGTTCCTCGAGTCCGTAGTCCGCAAGGCTTTGACCAGTTTGTTCGATTTCAGCTAAGGAAAAAGAGGCTTCTTCCTCTAGAAATTGCAGCTGGTTGAGGATTCGGTTAACTGCAAAGTAGTTGGCAGACCACTGCATAGGTTGTGTGATACTCCAAGAAGAGCCATCATGTTCGAGAATACGTGGCGCATCGAGGCCGTTGCCATTGAGCTCAATTCGGTCTGCTTCGATCACGCCACGGCCAATCATGCCAGAGAGTCCACCAGTTTGCGCACTGAGTTGCTCTGCTTTTTTATTGAGTGATAGAATTAACCCAAACGTGATCACGTTGAGTACCAGTAGGAAGACTGTGAATTTAAATCGCATCGGAGTTTAGTGGCGGCGAATGAAATAGATGAGAAGCCCGAACATGGCAGTGGCCGCGGGCACAATGGCGAAATAAGTAAGCATCCGTTGTAGGTCGCTCTCACTCATTACGATTTGGTGGCTTTCGAGTTTACGGGTGGGAATATTCAGCAGGCTGGTGCGATCTAGCGCCCAATTTGCCGAGTTGATAAACAGAGTATGATTGCCAAAGGCACGCAAACGGTTGTTGGTGATAAAGTCGGAGTTGCCGAACACAACCATACGTCCACCTGGAATAGTAATACCCAATTCGATCCCGGAGCTGCGGGAAGAGACAGTTGCAATACTGATTGGGCCTTTTTGATCGCGCTTGGCATCAAATGCGATCGGCTTTTGGGTGCGATAGTCGCGCTCGGCCCAGCTTTTATCCGAAGTGCCGATTAGTTGGTGTACTTGTAGACGGCTGTCATTGGCTGATGCTGGGTCGGTGCGCACTGAGCGAGGTTGGCCGAAAAGTGCGGTTATTTGATAGTCGATCAGCAGTTGAGTGATCGGGTGCTCAGCGAAATGACGAATGATCAGGTCACCGCCTTGAGCGCGGAAGTCAGCACCGACATCAACGACAACATTGTCCTCCGCGAGGACTCCCCAGTCGAAGAAGAGTTCATCCATCCCATGGCGTCGGCCCGGGTCAATCAGTGTAATCATGCGGCCGTTGCGATCGCTCATGTAGCGTCGCAGCTTTTCAACTTCTTCTGGTTGGAGGCTGGCTTGAGGGGAGGGCACGACTACGAGTGAGGCATCTTCAGGCACGTTTTTATCGATAGCTAGATCCAGTGTCGCTACTTCGAAGTTACGCTCACTGAGGAAGCTTTCGAGTTGAGACAGTCCGCGTAGTGGATCGACATCATCGAGGCGCATTTCGCCATGCCCTACTAGAAAGTAGATCTTTTGTGCCTTCTTTGAAGATACATCGAGAATCGCAGATGTAAATACCTGCTCGCCTCGAAAGCCGCGCGTCTTGCCATCATCGTATTCGTAGAGGCCTATTTGGCTGATTTCACGCACCTTTTCGCCAGAGGCGATGATGATCGCATTTTCTTTGGTTAAGTTGTAGTTTGTTGCAAGTTCGTGAGCGCGTTTACGTTGACGATAGATGTCGACGAATTCGACCGTGACATAGGCCTTGCCATCGCGCATGCCTTCGAACTCATATTCACGCAGCAATTTTTTGAGATCCTGGCGAATGATCCCGAATTCGTCTTCTTCGGTTTCTTTCGGGATGGTTACGATGATTTCGACGGGCTCTTTGAGTTGGCGAATGTAAGCCTTCGATTCGGGCGCCAGCGTATAAGCGCCTGACTTTGTGAGATCGAAGCGTTTAAAATAGTTCGCTGAGATGAAATTCAGAGCGATGATGAGGCTAAGGCTTAGCAGTATCTGCACCAAACGATTGATGGCGCGGAAGCGTCTAGCAAAGCGGAATTCATTAAAACGGCTTGGTTTCATTAGGCTTTCGCTTCGATCACAAGAGTGGATAATCCCAGCAACAGAGCACCTGTGCTGATATAGTAAAAGAAAGGGCGTGTATCAATTACACCGCGGGAGAAGTCATCGAGATGCTCGAAGATCTGTAAATAGTTAACCAGTTCACTCGCCCAGAATGCGAGTTCTGCTCCATTTTCTGCGATATTACCGAGCTGTTGCCCACCGATAATGGCGACGAACAGCGTGGTGAAGCTGAGCATCCCAGCCACTAGTTGACTGCGGGTAATGCTACTGGCAAAGATACCAATAGAAATAAATAGGACGCCGCTAAGCGCCAGAAACGCGAAGCCGCCAATGATTGGTGCAGTTTCTAGTAAGCTACCGCTGACTGCAGCACTGGGAAAGAATTTCGAAGCAATTAGCGGGAAGCTAAGCGTTGAAAGCCACAGTAGCATGTAAAAAATATATGCACCAGAGAATTTACTCAGAATGACTGCCACGCGCGAGGTGGGGGTGGTCATTAAAGTATCCAGTGTGCCAGTACTGCGCTCGCCGGCAACACTTCGCATGGTCAGCAACGGCACGACAAAGAAGACTGGAATCCAGAAAATCTTCAGAAACTGAACGATGGGAAGACTTTCTTCAGGCGTATTGATCATTCCGCGTAGGATTGCCCAATAGAGGAAGCCCATGAGGCTAACAAACAGGACCGCTGCAATATAGGTTGGCGGGCTAATCAAGAGCATTCGAAGCTCGTGCCTGAGGAGTGTAAAGAAGTTACGCATTATAAAAAACCGATATTTATGCCTTCACCGCTGCGATTGCTTTGGGGCTGTCCATGGTTTCCTCCCATGAGCGTTTGGTGGCAGCGAGGAATATTTCTTCGAGGTTGGGCGCGTATGGGGCGAGACTGCGGAGGGTGCAGTCAGTCGATTCGCTCAGTGCGGCCATCAGTTGCGGTCCGAGGTCACCATGACCTTCAGCGCGGAGTGAAAGACGTAAGATATCTCCATCGCTAATTTCTTTTTCTAGAACCTCCGTTTCGATTCCTTTTGTTTTTAAAGCTTCGGTGACACTTTGCTCAGTGCCTTTTACTTCGAGGTTGAAGCGCTTGCCAGGGAGGAATTCTTCGCGCAAGCTATCGCTCGTACCACTGGCAACGACACGGCCGCGGTTGATAATAATAACCCGGTCGCAGGAACGCTCGATCTCCGGTAAAATGTGACTGGAAAGCACCACGGTCAGGCGTCCGCGTAAGTTATTGATCAATTTGCGAATCCCCTGAATTTGATGCGGATCGAGGCCGATTGTTGGCTCGTCCATGATGATTACCTCGGGGTCGCCAAGCAGTGCGTCGGCAATCCCGACACGCTGGCGAAAGCCTTTTGAGAGTGTGCCTATTATTTTACGTCGCGCCGTACGTGCTAGGTCGCAGGTCTCCATTACATCCAACACAGTATCGCTAATTTTGCGACCTGGCACACCCTTGAGGCGCGCGCGGAAGCGTAAATATTCGACCACGCGCATATCATCCGGCAGCGGGTTATTTTCGGGCATATAGCCAATCCGTTGCTTTACCTCATGAGGATTATTTGCGACTGGGATCCCGCCGACCCATGCAGAACCAGAAGTCGCTGGCATGATGCCAGACAAAATACGCATGGTGGTACTCTTGCCCGCGCCATTGGGGCCTAAAAACCCGACGATCTCACCTGGATTGACTGTAAAGCTTACGTTCTGAATCGCAGTAAAGGCACCGAATTTTCGGGTTAGATTTTCAACGCGTATACTGGGGGTGGTCTCCATAAATCTTGGTTTATCGCTGCGGATTGGAAAAAACTGCTGTTACAAGTGTTAAGGTTTGAACGAAAGTTGAGGCGGCATCAAGGCTAGTGAAGTGCTATTTTCTTCGATTCGCTAAGAATTAGCTGTTTAGATAAGATTCTGCTTTCCAATAGTCTAGGATTTGGTGACTTTGGTTCCCACATGATTACGACGACAGAAGCCCTCGCAGATGCAGTGCAGGCCGCTCAAGCGGCTGGTGCAGTAGGCATCGACACTGAATTTGTTTGGGATCGCACTTACTATCCGACACTTGGGCTTGTTCAAATTGGCTATCCAGATGGGCACTGTGAGCTGATTGATGCGCCAGAAATTGAGGATTGGTCGCCGTTCGCCGTCCTCATGGCAGACGAGAACACCGTCAAGATCCTCCACGATGCACAGCAGGATCTTACCATTCTCAAACGCGCTTGCGGAGCCTACCCCAAGAATATCTTCGATACGCAGCGATCTGCTGGATTTGTCGGTCTTTCCTCTACAATCTCCCTGAGCGAGCTACTCAAGACCTTATTAAAAGTGCGTTTAGATAAGTCGGAGACGCGCTCCAACTGGCTGGCACGACCGCTTACAGACAAACAGGAGAAATACGCCGAAGACGATGTACGCTATTCTACCCGCCTGATGGAGCAGATTATGGCAAAGGCTGATGATCTGGGGCGTCAACAGTGGATCATCGACGAGATGAAGTACTACGAAAATGAAGACTTGTACCAAGAGTTCCACCCCGATGCGGACATGCCGCGAGTGCGTGGGAGTGGCTCTTTGACGAATCAGCAGCGCAACATTGTGAGGGCACTCGGTTCATGGCGTGAGCTTAAAGCACGAGAGCGCAATTTACCGCGTAATTTTATCTTATCCGACGATGCCATCGTCTCTCTAATGAAAAAAACGCCGACTTCAGCTGAAGCGATTCAGCCCAGCCGTGGTCTGACAGAGCGCTGCTTACAGCACAATCGTGTTAAGATTTGGGCGGCGATCGAGCGTGGGATAAAGGGAGACTTACCTCCATTGGCGAACGGCCGGCATAAAGGGCCAGCACCCGATGATGGGTATGAATCTCGCGTCGATCTGACTTTAGCCCTGATTAAAGGCATTTGCTTAGCAGCGCAAATCGATCCGCCTCTGATTGGCAATCGTGCTGATGTCACCGCCTTCGTGCTTGAGTCTGATGTCGCGGATGCCGAACGTCATCGAATGCTGCGTGGTTGGCGGGCTGAGTTTATCGGCAATCGTTTGCTAGGAGTGCTGAAAGGCCAAGGTTCTATTGTGATTAACATGGAGACCAAGCTACCTGAGCTAATTGATTGAGGAGAGGGTTGAAGAGTGAGGGCTGAGACAAGAGTGAAGCCGAATAGAGGCTTCCTGTACGATAATCGTGCTTTGTACATTTCCTCAGTGCGGATTGATGGCATGGTCGTTGTTCGGCGCAGGATGACTGCAGCGGGTGCCCTCCGGGCGGCTGAAGTCACATTTGAATCTGCTCTGGGAGTTCAAATATGCCCTTAAAGTGATGCCTGCTTACAAAAAAACCTCTCAAATGTGTGAGAGGTTCAGTTTCTTCAAAATGGTGCCAAAGGGCAGATTTGAACTGCCGACCAAAGGCTTATGAGTCCTCTGCTCTACCACTGAGCTACTCTGGCGTCCAATTTGAAAGGATGCTCAGAAAAGGAGTGTTTGCACCTATGTCAAGCCTTGGTGATATGCTTTTTTATTAATCTGAGTAAGTCCGGAGTGGGATTGAGTTTGCTCGGTACCGTACATGTGTGGCACTCAGATTATTGGCGGTCCCGGACTTAATTACATTTTTTTAAATTTAAAAGTATTTATTTACCTATCATTAAATGGTTAGGTAATTTTATGAATATACTACATCGTCTTCTTCTTTTATCTATACTTTGTGTTGATTTGTCTGCTGAGCCGCCGAGACTGGTATTGCAGATCACCGTCGACCAGTTGCGCGGTGATCAGTTAACGCGGTTTTCCGATCGATTGTCGGATGGTGGCTTTCGTTATTTTCTAGATGAGGGAACAGTGTATGCGAATGCGCATCACTCGCATGCGAATACAGAGACAATTGTTGGCCATGCGACTCTGGCAACTGGTGCGACGCCCGCAGTGCATGGCATGGTCGGCAATCTTTGGTTTGACCGTCAGTCGGGGCAGATCACCTATAATATTGAAGACCCCGATTATTCGCTGCTGACTGTGGGGGCAGATGTGGATGACGAGAATGAAATTGATCCAACTCAAAAAGCAGCCAACACCGATGGACGATCACCCAGAGCCCTGCTATGTTCAACATTTGCAGACGAATTGGCGATTCGCTCTGCAGGGCAGGCAAAAGTGTTCGGCGTTTCCGTTAAAGACCGGGGTGCGGTGTCCATGGCAGGTCATGCTGGCAAGGCATTCTGGTTCTCCAAACAGGCAGGCGAGTTTGTGACGAGTACTTATTATTATGAGAGCTACCCAGCTTGGGTTACTGAGTGGAATGCATCGAAACCACTCAAGCGCTACAGCGGAGCTGCGTGGAAATTATTGCACGATCCTGAAAGCTATGTCTTTCGAGATATGGATGACCAACCATGGGAAACCGCACTACCTGGATTCGGCCGAACCTTTCCACATGCATATGGAGCTTCGGATAATAAGGGATTTACGACCTATCTTACATTGAGTCCAGCCGCTGATGAGATCACGCTCGACTTTGCGAAAACTCTGATTGCAAACGAAGCACTCGGCCAAGATGAGGTGACTGATTATTTGTCTATCAGTTTTTCATCGACGGACTATGTAGGACATATTTTCGGCCCCTCCAGTTTAGAGGCAGAGGATAACTTACTTCGCTTGGACCGAACTATTGAGGTCTTGCTTGGATATGTAGACAGCCAAGTTGGGCTAGAGCATACTCTAATCGTACTATCATCTGACCACGGTGGTCCAGAGGCGCCAGGCGCACTGCAGGCATATGGGTTCAATGTGAATTACGTAGAGCCCGATAATTGGGATAAGGCGCCGGCATTCCAGCGCTTGAAGACTCGTTTCGGTATTGGTGAAGAACTGATAGAAACCTATTCACATCCTTATGTATATTTGAATCAATCTGCTCTTCAAGAACAAGGACTAGATCAGGCTGAAGTAGAGCAAGCCGTGGCGGAAGAGTTAACACGGTTCCCTGGAGTCGCACTGGCAGTATCCAGTCAGGCATTGGCGAGCGGTCAATTCCCAGATAACCCTCTGCACCGTGCGGTAATGAATAACTTCCATTTAAAGCGCTCTGGTGATGTCTATGTGGTGTTTGAACCGCAATGGTTCATTGCAGATTTTGGCGGCTTACATGTTGCTTGTACGCATGGCTCTCCATGGCGCTACGACAGCTATGTGCCATTAATTTTTGCAGGAGTAGGGGTACAATCGCAGGTGATTTATCGACCAGTTCAAACAGTCGATGTAGCGGCGACTTTGGCCGCTTATATGAATTTGCAGCCACCTTCTGGATGCTCGGGTGAGGTGCTGGTCGAAGTGTTGCATGCAAAGTAGTATGTGGCTCAGCCGAATCAACCAAACCATCGTAGGAATGTTTGAATGATCATCGCATTGGCGATGTCGACGAAAAATCCGCACACTAACGGCACTATAATGAATGCCTTATGAGCGGCTCCATAGCGCTTTGAAACTGCAGCCATATTTGCCATTGCTGTCGGCGTCGAGCCAAGTGAAATACCTCCAAATCCTGAGCAGATGACAGCGGCTTCATAATCCCGCCCCATTAATCGAAAGATGACAAACAGCGCAAAGCAGAATGCCAGAACAAACTGTACGGTTAAGATGCCCAGAATTGGTCCAGCCAGATCAATGAGCGTCCACAGTTGCAGGCTCATCAACGACATTGCCAAAAACATACCAAGTGCGACGTCAGATATTAGTGCCAATGAAGGTGTCTCTGCGACCCACTTTATGCGGGGAAATAATCTTGGGATTGTATTTGTAATAATGATACCTCCAAATAGGCAACACACGAATAAGGGTAAATCGAGTCGCAGGCTGCTGAGTGCTTCCTGAATGATTTTACCAAGTGTCAGGCAGACATTTAAGATGAACCATGAGCGCAAAATGGTATGCATATCAATACGTGTGTTCTCTTCGCCATGTATCATTCCCACATCAGGTTGCGTAATTTTAGTGGGTTCGAGTTTATGGCGCTTAATCAGAATGTTGGCAATCGGACCGCCCATTAACGAAGCGAGTACCAAGCCAAATGTTGCACAGGCGAT
Organism: Puniceicoccaceae bacterium; assembly: GCA_017857255.1. GTDB lineage: Bacteria > Verrucomicrobiota > Verrucomicrobiia > Opitutales > Coraliomargaritaceae > Lentimonas. The sequence goes on from JAFMDL010000019.1 coordinate 16,351, forward strand.
CCCTATTTCACCTGCATTTGCGATTCCATAGGTTTGTTGGTAGACGGGTGTCCAGGCAATGGCAGTACCATGTCCTCCAATTAATGAAGTCGTGCCTCCGAGGATGCCAATCACTGGATCGAGTCCAAATGCTTTGGCGACACTTAATCCAGCGATATTTTGCAGAAACATATATGCAATTGTCGCTACCAGCAAGATAATGAGAGGCAATCCGCCAGAGATCAAAGAGCGTATGTCTGAGTTGAGGCCAATACTTGCGAAAAAGTAGACAAGTAGGACATCGCGTGCCGCTAGGTCAAAAGATAGTTCGATGCCAGTAATCAGATATAATCCAAAGGTGAATAGGCAAATGAGTAACCCACTGCTCACTGGTTCTGGGATATTTAATTGCCTTAAGATCGAAAATTTCTGCGTCAGTAATTTCCCGATGTAAAGTACCAGAATTCCTAGGTTAAATGTCGTTAGTAGGTCGATTTGCATAGTCTTAAAATTATTTATAGAACTAGATCTTTCTGGCTAGAATGGATCACTAAAAATGTTGCTGAGTCTTGTTTAAATGCAGATTAAGAGTTGCTTTTAAGGCAGCATAAATGTCGTTGATGATGCGTTATAGTTTTAAATTAGTGATTAACTTAGATTCTTGAAGTACTCTCTTATCCTTAGCGATGTATGTCGTGCATAAATCATTAATGAAGTCATTTTGACGGGTTATTCATTATTTTTTCATGCAAATTATTTGAAGGAATTGGCCTTAGTATTTGTGGTTTTTTTAGATTAGTAATATCTTATACTTTTAAAAACGTTAGTTTTGTATTGCTTTATTTACGTTAGCCTAGTCTTTTTTCGTTTCGTACTAATTAAATTTAGAAAAGTAAAATCTTATACAATTATGAAAAAAAACCTCTTCACCCTTATGGTGGGAATCACTTCAGTGATTTCGGTCCATGCGGCCGACAAACCAAATATTTTAGTTATCTGGGGCGACGATGTTGGCCAAACTAATATCAGTGCATATAGCCGTGGCATGATGGGCTTTCATACCCCCAATATTGATCGAATTGCCGACGAGGGTATTTTGTTTACAGACTACTATGGTGAGCAATCTTGCACTGCTGGTCGCTCATCTTTTATTATGGGTCAGAGTGTTTATCGAACCGGTCTGTCCAAAGTCGGGCTTCCTGGGGCAGCCCAAGGCATGAATGAACTAGATCCGACGATTGCCGTTTTACTCAAGGATCAAGGCTATGCGACTGGTCAATTTGGAAAGAACCATCTCGGTGACCGTGACGAGCATTTGCCGACTAACCATGGTTTTGATGAGTTCTACGGTAACTTATATCATTTGAATGCTGAAGAAGAGCCAGAGAATGAGGACTACCCTAAAGATCCTGAATTCCGTAAGAAATTTGGGCCTCGTGGTGTGATTCACTCCTTTGCTGATGGCAGAATTGAAGATACTGGACCACTTACTAAAAAACGTATGGAGACTGTCGATGATGATACAGTTGCTCGTGCGATTGATTTCATCCGTCGTCAAGATGCCGCTGACATTCCATGGTTTGTTTGGTGGAGTGGTACGCGTATGCACTTTCGTACACACGTGAGTGAGGAGAAAATGGCGCAGATCAAAGCACACAATCCGTTGGCTGACGAATACACCTGTGGAATGATCGAGCATGATATGCACATCGGAGAATTTCTCGCAGTGATTGATGAGCTGGGTATCTCGGACAATACTATTATACACTACTCGACCGACAATGGTCCGCATTACAATACATGGCCTGATGCAGCTTCGACTCCATTTCGGGGAGAGAAGAACACCAATTGGGAGGGTGGATGGCGGGTTCCTTGTGTGGTTCGCTGGCCCGGAGTTGTACAGCCAGGCTCTGTTAGTAATGGTGTGGTGCATCACATGGACTGGTTGCCAACATTCATTGCCGCGGCTGGTGATGCTGATATTAAGGAAGACTTGCTGGATGGTTATACTTCAAGCACCCTTGGCCGTGACTATAAAGTTCATCTTGATGGTTACAATTTGATGGATCACTTGAAAGACCCCCAAGGTGTCGATAGTCCTCGTAAGGAAATTTTCTACTTCTCGGATGATGGTGATTTGACTGCCTTGCGCTATAGCCAATGGAAGTTGATCTTCATGGAGCAAAAGACAGAGGGTACACTTCGTGTTTGGATGGACCCGTTCGTGCCGTTGCGTATTCCATTGATTTTCAACATTCGTCGTGATCCTTACGAACGGGCTGAGGTAACTTCCAATACCTACTACGATTGGTTAATTGACCGTGCGTATCTCTTAGTGCCCGCACAGGGCTATGTCGGTGAGTTCTTGCAGACATTTAAAGAATATCCACCACGTCAGAAGGCTGCCACGTTCTCGCTCGACCAAGTCATTGAGCAGATGCTTAATCAGCCTGTAAGTAACTAAAGATAGGTTACGTTGAATTTTCAGTCGCGCAGGGTGTTTTGCACACTGCGCGGCTTTTTTCGCGACAAAGGCGTGAAATCCGATTTAATCGGTCACTATGTTTACAGGAATTGTAGAAGAAACAGGGGCAGTGGTGTCCTTTGAAGAACAGGGAAATTCATGGCGCTTGGTGTTAGCGGCAGAAGTCGTGACACAGGGTTTACAGTTGGGCGATAGCGTCGCCGTCAATGGTTGTTGCCTCACCGCGGTTGCTTTCGATCAGTCACGTATTGAGTTTGATTTACTCGGCGAGACCAAGCGGTTGACCTCGATCGATGGGCTCGGTCCGGGTGGCAAAGTGAACCTAGAGCGAGCATTACTACCGAGCACCCGTATGGGTGGGCATTTTGTATCAGGGCATGTCGACGGCACCGCCGTGATTGAAGCGATTGAGCCGCGTGGTAAAGATTTCTATTTCCGTATTCAACCAGACGCCGATAAGCTCAAGTATATCGTCAGTAAAGGCTGCATTACGGTAGACGGTATTTCGCTGACTGTATCAGAAGTCGACGCTACCGGTTTTGCGATTTGGCTGATTCCACATACCATGAAAGTCACGAACCTACATACCAAAAAAGTCGGCGACCTAGTGAATCTAGAATACGACTTGATTGCCAAATACGTTGAGAAGCTGTTTGCGCCAGAGCACTAGGTGTTACTTCGAGTGGCCTCAGGGAATTCGTTAGGAGCAGTGATTTGCATACTGCGAAAAATTAACCCCGCTGCTGCTGCGGCGACGATTTGCACGATGCTGTAAAGCGCGAATGCATGCCATGGAATGAAGCCATTGATGCAGAGCGCTAGTGTGACCGCGGGATTAAAAGCGGCAAACGAGATTGGCCCGACTGCATAAGCACCCGCAGCGACGATGGCTCCAATCGCGAGTCCATAAAATCCATTGCCGACGGTACCTTTAGCAATCGCGACATTAAGAATCACCCACATTAGAGCGAAGGTAAATGCCAACTCTGCTACGATGACGCGAGTGGTATTGATTTCAATGGCGGTGACTTCTGCAAGCCCTGTTGGGTTGAGCACCGAGATCGTTAACGCAGCACTCACAGCTCCCAATAGAATGACCACTACAAACGGTAAAAAGGCTTTTGCGCTATGTGTTCCTGCACAGAGATAAGTGACTGTTGTCGCAGGATTAAAATGGGCTTTTGATAAGTGGCCACATGAGTAGACCAGCGCGGCCAAACCGACGCCAACTGCGAGTGGTGTAAGCTCTGCAGAACCAGGTGGTGTGATGCACATACCGATGATTAGGTAGAGGAAGTAAGTGCCAATAAACTCGGCGATTAGTTTGTTTTTCATGGTATCGGGTCGTGGGATACGAGTCGGGGAATACGAGATGGGTGTTTTTCTTTTGGACCTCGTACCCTCATCTGAGATCATGCATCTCCATGGGCTTCCCGGTAGCCAAATGCGTAGGCTTCAAATACGAGTTTAATCTCGTCGCGGATACGGCGAAAGGCGTCGATTTCAGATTCACCTTCGCGTTGAGCGTGTGGGGGATCTTCGAAGCCCCAGTGGTAGCGATTTACCATGCCAGGAAAAGTAGGGCAGACTTGATCGGCATTGCCGCAGACAGTAATCACGGTGGTAATACCCGCATCGAGATATTGATCTAAATGATCAGAGGTGTGACCTTTGGTGCCGATACCGAGTTCTTCAATCGCCTCTAGCGCTAGGGGGTGTACTTCGCCCTTTGGCTTGGAGCCAGCGCTGAATACTTCAAAAAGGTCGCCAGCAGCAGCGCGTAAAATGGCTTCGGCCATGTGACTTCGGCAAGAGTTGCCAGTGCAGAGAATGAGTACTTTTGGTTTGGACATAGAGTTGTTCGGTGAAGGTTGTTTGTTGCTGGGAAGGACGAGCTCCGCCTCGTGTGCGAATGATTTGTGAGTTTTGGTGGACGAGGCGCAGCTCGTCCCTTGCAGATTTGATTAAAGATAGTTCGCCAATAGGTTGAGCAGATAGCCCGTAAAAATAATCGCCAGAGTCGTGATGCCAAAATAGATCCCAATCAATTTGAGGTGCATTGTACGACGCAGCATGATCGCTTCGGGTAGACTGAGCGCAGCCATGGCCATCATGAATGCTAATGCAGTGCCAAGAGGAATGCCTTTTTGAAACAGTACGACGGCGATGGGTACGATCGCAGCACAGCTGCCATACATCGGTACTCCAAGCACTGTTGCGATTGGTACGGAGAAGATGCCTGTAGCTGCGATTAGTGAGTGGATCGTATCCTGTGGCACATAGTTGTGAATGAACGCGCCGATACCGACGCCAACGAACACCCAAAGCCAAATCTGCTTAATGACGCTCACGGCTTCGTCGAGTCCATAGCGCAGTCGGGTTTTGATTGTGTGCTGAACCTCTGAATCGTCTGCGCGTGCGCTCTTAATGATGTCTTGCTCTAGGTAGTTGCTGAGACCCATTTTGCCCAGAATTGCTCCGCCGACAGTACCGATGAGTAAACCACTGCAGACATAGGCGATAGTTATGGGCATTCCAAATTCGCCTGCCATCAAGATAACCAAATATTCATTGATAATAGGAGAGGTGATTAAGAATGAGAAGGTGACGCCCAGAGGCACACCCGCCTTCAGCAAGCTGATGAATATCGGAATCGAGGAGCAGGAGCAAAAGGGAGTGATTGCACCGAAGAGTGCGGCGACAAAGTTACCGACGATGCCACCCTGGCTCATCCAGGCCTTTAAGCGTTGTTGCGGAAGCCAGGTGCGGATGAAGCCGATCACAAAAATCATCACTGCCAGCAACAGAAAGATTTTGATCGTATCGTATAGGAAGAAGTGTAGCGCGCCGCCAAACCGTGTGCTCAGGTCCATGCCGAGTCCGCCTTCGAGTACGCGTGAGACCAGTTGTGCGAGTAAGTCTGCTGGCTCTTCGACTGTTTGATCTGATGCTAACAACATTTGCCACCCTTGCTGTCATTATCAGAGCAGCAACTACTTTTCGCCTTTTCGTCTGCTTTTGCTTTCATGCTGGAGTCTAGCTTAGTAAATAGCCGCGTAAAAAAACCGGACTTCGCTTCTGGCTGAGTCGTCTCTGGTTTGAGTGGATTGGTGTTGGTATTTTGTTCGCTCATAAGTGTTTGTAAGGAGTTGAATTAAGATATGCTCGAGTTTCGGTTAGCAGCATGGTTGCGGGGCGCAGACGGCTGTCGGGCAGTCTGGGCTGTCTTGTGTGATTTGCTGGATTAGCTGTTTGCGGGCTAAGAGGTCACATTGCAGTTGGTTGCATTCCGAGCAGTCGGCTTGTAGGAGATAATCTAGGTTGACGCGTAACAGTCCGTGGACTGGCTGTGCCAAGCTGTAGACCATCCAGGTGCCTTCGCGGTGCGATTCGAGCAGACCAATTTGCTTCATGATCGCAAGCTGTTTGGAGGCCTTGACTTGAGGAATATCTATGATCGTTTGCAAGTGACATACGCAGAGTGAACCCCCATCGAGTAGATTTAAGATCCGCAGTCGTTGCGGATCAGCGATACATTTATAGATCTCTGATGCTTCCATTAGAGTTATGATATACCTATTTTAGTATATACTGTCAATGGTATGTTTATATGGGAGTTGGCCCGCCTAAACATGGTCGAGGAATCAAAAGCATTGCCAGCTCGCGACGGCTCTTTTTGGTTAGAGTGTACCTCTTACTAAATATGCTGCTACCACTACTGATTTTTTCTGCGCTGCTGCTTGCGCTCGCGTATCGTTTTTATGGTGATTTCTTGGATACGCGCTGCGGGATCGATCCTGGACGAGAGACACCGGCTTGTGAAGTCAATGACGGCGTGGACTATGTGCCGACGCGCGCTTCGGTGCTTTTTGGGCATCACTTTTCGTCGATCGCGGGCGCGGGGCCGATTGTAGGTCCAATTATTGCGGCATCGGTGTTTGGTTGGTTGCCGACGTGGATTTGGATCATTGTGGGCTGCATCTTTGTTGGTGGGGTGCATGATTTTGGGAGTACGCTGATATCCTTGCGTAGCGGCGGACGCTCGATTACTTCGACTTCCCGAAAGTTGGTGGGTGAAACAACAGGGAAGTTATTTTTGATTTTTGTACTTCTAGCGTTGGTGTACGTAATTGTGGTGTTTTTGGATATTACGGTGGCGGGCTTTATGGCGCAGCCAGCTGTAACGACGGCTTCCGGCTGGTTTATCTTAGTGGCTCTAGTATTTGGCGTGGTGGTGAAGCGTACTCGCTTATCTTATAAAATCGTTATCCCGACCTTCGTGTTACTGACATACTTTGGTCTTTGGTTGGGGGTAAAGTTTCCTGCGCCTGCTATGAGTAAGGAGTTCTGGATGGGCGCCTTGGTATTGTATTGTTATGTGGCGGCGATTTTACCGGTCAGTACTTTGATGCAGCCTCGGGATTTCCTGAGTGCCACCTTTCTGTATGCCATTATGGCGATGGGAATGTTGGGGCTGTGTGTCCATGGGGGAGGCTTTGAGTTGCCGATGGTAACCAGCTTTGAGCCGAAGGACCTACACTACATGGTGCCCTTTCTGTTTATTACTGTGGCTTGTGGTGCGTGTAGTGGGTTTCACAGCATTGTAAGCAGTGGTACGACTTCGAAACAAATTCAGACCGAGCGTGATGTACGCAAAGTGTCGTACGGGGCAATGTTGGTCGAAGGCCTGTTAGCGGTGTTTGCACTCGCTTGTATTGGTGTGGTTGGCTCGTTTGAGGGCACCCCGCTAAATGCATTTTCTGGCGGTGCGGCAGTGTTTTTTGGTGCGTTGGGCGTGCCGCTCGAGCTGGGTGCGACCTTTGCGACTTTGGCAGTCAGTACTTTCCTGCTGACCACTTTAGATACGTGCACTCGGTTAACTCGTTTCTTGGTCGAAGAGTTGTTTGATTGGCGCGGTGCGAGCAGTCGCTACCTGGGCACATTTCTAGTGTTACTGTTACCTGCAGTGTGCGCCTTTGGCACGTTCACCGGTCCAGATGGCACGGTCATACCTGTGTGGAAAGCAATTTGGCCGCTGTTTGGTGCGACCAATCAATTATTAGCGGCTTTGGCGTTGATTACGTTTGTGGTTTTTTTGAAGCATCGTCGAATCGCTTTTGCCTTTGCGTTGGTACCTGCAATTGCCATGAGTATCATGCCGGTTATGGCGTTGGTGATGATGGTCATTCAACACGGACCGTTGAGCCTCTTAGGGGGGATCGCCCTGTGCATGGTACTACTGGGAGTTTACGTTACGTTGAAGTCGTTGAAGTTTGTTTGTACGCCTGCGGTGGCAGTGGGTGCTAAGCTTGCGGGATGAGTGATGTGATACAGGTATTCCTGCCTGTTTTTGGGGGGAGAACAGACAGGAATGTCTGTATCACATTTCTACGCTATAGTAGTTCGGCGATGGAGCCGAAGTCCGGGTCGTAAAGGCGCTTATAGGTACGTACTGCCAAGCTGTCGGTCAGGCCAGCAGTAAAATCACACAGTCGGCGGTGGCGCGCGGTTGTGGTCGTCTCGTGTTTAATCAGCTCCTGCACTTGCACGGGTAAGATGCGGAGGCCGCTGCCGTCTTCGTTAGCACAGTGCTCGCAAAGAGCACTAAAGAGCTTTCCTAAAATATGGCCGCCTTTAAATTCAATTTGTTGAAGCTGCGGCGAGCGGAAAATTAGATCGAGCGCGATGCGCTTATAGAGTTTGCTCTCGGCCTTGACTTCGGCAGCGATGGAGAGGTCGAAGGCGTGACGGTTGGTGCGGTCACTCAGGAATCCATCTCGCTTGGTCAGGGTGCAACCATGGACAAAGCGGCCGATGCGTGCGCCGAAGTGAGATTCATAGCGGTCTTCGCGGATGACTTGGCAGAGCTTATCAATAAGTGCGCTTTCAGGGGCGTTAAGTGTTTGGCTTGCGGCCCACTCTGTGAGGCTACCGACATTGATGTAGCGCGCGTGAATGCCATCGACGATGTCATTCAATGAGTATGCGGTGTCATCCGCCCAGTCCATAATTTGGCACTCGATACTTTTAAAATCGTTAAGCGCTGTGGGTGAGCTGAGTACTTCAGGGACTTGTTTGCTGTCGAAAATCGTGCGGCGCCAATGTACCTGTTCATCGTAGATAAAGTGGTGCTCGGGATAATTGAGCGTACCGTCTCGGTTTTGGCCGATGCATTCGCTATGGAGCGCTTTGTATTTCATTACGCCGTCTAGGAAGGCTCGGGTGGGGGCGATGCCTTTGGTTGCACCTGGGCGTTCGTAGATGAGTTCGGTCAGGATACGCAGGGTCTGGCCATTGCCTTCAAAGCCTCCATGTGGGCCCATCATCTCATTGAGTTTGCGTTCACCAATGTGACCGAACGGTGGATGCCCCATGTCGTGAGCGAGACCCACTGCTTCAGTTAAGTCGGCATCAATATAAAAGGAGTCATTTAGCTGATCCGAACTGGCGCGCAAATATTCGCAAATCGATCGTCCGATTTTAGCGACTTCGATCGAGTGCGTCAGGCGAGTGCGGTAAAAGTCGTATTCGCCTGACTGGAAGACTTGCGTCTTAGATTGCAGTCTTCTGAATGGGTAGGAGAAGATGATACGGTCGCGCTCGATTTGAAAGGCGTTGCGATAATCGGACTCGGCGACAGGAGTATTAGGGAAGCGTTCGAGGTCGAAGTCGTTGTAGAAAGTGTTCATTATGCGGTTCTAGCTTGTTTGCTTTGGATAGTCAGCTTACAAGCAAGCATGATCTCAACCATGAAATATTCCAAATCTTCTTTCGTATTGGCCTGTCTATGTGCGGGTGTCGTATTGGCTGCGATTAGTTCGAGGGGCGAAGCTCGTATCGGGGAGCGCAAGGACTCAATTGAGCGACGCTTATTTTCATCGGGTGGCATCGTGTATCGTGACGATATTGTTGAGCAAGCGCGCCGTAGGAGCATGCCTTATTTAAAGTATCTTGAGCTGCTGCCTGAATCGTCCGAAATCCGCATCTATTATAAGACTGCAAACGGGCGTCGACCCGCATCCAAAGAGTTAGACGCAAAGCGCATCTTGGCAGGCTGGGATGTGCATGTACTTTATGTGGATGGTAAATCTGTGATTGAGGTCTACAAGCGCAGCCAAGCGATGACAGGCTATGAGTATAACCAACTTCTAGCGCTACAAGCAGATGGCTCATATTGGAAAAAAAAGGAAAAAGCTCCTAAATCCGCTGATCAGGAGAAGTCAGCGGACGATATCTCAGCGTTTGGTTACGAAATGCAGACTGCCAATGGTACCGTGGGCGCCAAGAAGATCGGCAATGGCTTACTGTTTTTTGATCGCGAGTTGGATCAATTGCTAGCTGAAATGAGTGATTCTGATCAGATGGAAAAGGCGCCGATCAGCGTGCAGGGCTTCTAAGCCGACGATTTCGCATTTGTGGGTTGAAAAATCTCACAAGCATGGCTTGTTAGGCCGCGAGTATTAAAATGCAGTGACCACGGTTTTTGTGTGGTTCTTAGTTTCACGTGTTTAACTTTTTATAAGATTATGGCAAAAGATTGGCTCGAAGGGATCGAAGAAGCGTATGACGTCGTGGTCATTGGCTCGGGATTAGGCGGATTAACCGGCGCGAATTACCTAGCAAAAAATGGTCATAAGGTGCTCTTGTTGGAGCATCACTATCAATTTGGTGGGCTGGCCACTTGGTTCAAGCGCCCTGGAGGGCATATTTTTGATATTTCTCTGCATGGTTTTCCTCATGGGATGGTGAAGTCCTGCCGCAAATATTGGACTAAAGAAATCGCTGATTCGATCCACCAGCTCAAAGATGTACGCTTCATCAACCCGCAGATGAATGTGTGGACCACTTTCGAGCGTGAAGATTTTACCAATATTTTGGTCAACGACTTTAAGGTAGATCGTGATAAAGTCGAAGGGTTCTACGACCATTTGCGGGCGATGAACTTCTACGACGATAATACCCAGACGACGGGGGAAATGTTTGAGGAGTTTTTCCCGGGCCGCACGGATGTGCACCGGCTATTGATGGAACCCATTTCATATGCAAATGGTTCGCACATTGATGATCCAGCGATCACTTACGGTATCGTGTTTTCCAACTTTATGAGTAAGGGTGTTTTCACATTCCAAGGTGGCACTGATACGCTCATTAAAAAGATGGTGGCCGAGCTGAAGAGCAATGGCTGCGAAGTGCGGAAGTGCGCGCTGGTTGAAGGCGTGGATGTGGAGGACAACCAAGTTGTGGGCGTCCGAGTACGTAGCCAAAATACTGGCGGTGAGGCCTTCCCGGTACGTTCGGTACGCTGTAAGGCGGTGCTTTCAAATGCCAATGTGCGCAATACGATTGAATACCTCGTCGGCGAAGATAAATTTCCGGCAGACTTTGTTAAGGAAGCCAAGGCGGTTCGCAACAATACCAGCTCTTGCCAAGTCTATATGGGCATCAAGAAGGGGGAGACGATTCCAAATATCGGTGACCTTGTATTTACTTCGAGAGCACCTGAGTATACCATTGATGAACTGACATCGATTCACACCAGCAGCCACACCTTCTCGGTTTACTACCCGGAAACGCGCCCGCACTTGACGAGTGATCGCTACACCGTGGTTGCTTCGCTCAATGCTCGCTGGGATGAGTGGGAACAACTAACAGATGAGGAGTACGAGGCTGAAAAATCGCGTATGTGTGAAGAATGTGTGAGCAGCTTAGAGACTTTTATCCCTGGCGTACGGGACAAGATCGACCATATCGAAGCCGCGACCCCACGCACCGTAAATTATTATACGAAGTCCATGCAGGGCACCTCATTTGGTACTAAGTTTGAAGGCCTGAAGGTCTCGATGGAGTTGTCCGAGAAAATCGGAGGCCTATACCATGCTGGCTCAGTTGGCATTATTATGTCTGGCTGGTTGGGTACGATGAATTACGGGGTGATCACTGCCAACAAGATCGACAAACGCTTGTTTGAACTCTCGAAAGGGTAGCGTTTGCAGCGGTGATTCGCGCGCCACTGCATGCTCAATGGATAACAGCCGCCCTCACCGTGTACATGAGTTATCAGTATGCAATAAAGCCACGACTCTGTGATGAGTCGTGGCTTAGTTAAACCGAATTTAAGGGCTAGTTAATGCTTTAGGATCCACTGATAACTCCTAGTTTCCGACAGCTTTTTTACCAAATGTAAGCGATGGTCAGGCCAAGTTTAGTAACGTCTGTATCGTAATCGAATTCAGCGTTGCCGTCTTCACCATCAAATTCATCGCTTTCGAAGCTAACATACGCACCAGCAATCCAGCTTTCAGTCCACTGCCATGAGACACCTGTTTGGATGCCTAAGCAACCTTCTGAGTCGCCTGCAGCATAATTGATGTAGTTATTCCACGCCCATTCTTCATTAATCTTGTAGTCGAGTTTGAGCCCAATCACCCCGTCCACCCACGAATCATCAATGTCCACTTTTTCGCTGCTGGATTTAAAACTCCACTCATGGTCAGTGTATTGAATACCTGCATATGGAGTGAGGGTAATTGCACCTTCTCGATAGGCGACATAGCCTAAAGTGAGTTCTGCGCCAGTTTGCTCAAAATTGTTTTTAGAGCGCTCTGTTTCAGCTTGGATAGTATCTTTGGATTCGTATTCTACCATGCTGGCGCTGAGGTTGATTACCCACGTACCATCGGTTGCAAAACCTGCTAAACCAAATCCACCTTCGAAATCGTTTTGGTCGTATTCAACGTCCAGCTTATTGCCATCTTCAAATGTGAGGTCGCCATCATAGTTGGTGATGCCAATTCCAGTCCCAATACCAAATTGCCATTCGGCATTGGCATTGACATTTGGAGCTAGGAGGATTGCTGCTGTGGTTATTGCTACTAGTGCGTTTTTTTTCATTATATTGAGTGTGTTTTTTTGAATTTGTGAATCATTTTGATATGATTAATTCATTTACAGTCAATGTAATGCGAGACATCCAACGGTAAATTGATTATTTATTTACTTCTTGCATATGGCTTATTATAATAACCAATTCACGCTAAAACCAAAGAAGTGGATCGCATGGTCTTCGTAGGTACCAAATATCTCGCCTGCCTGGCCGCGATCGACTTTCATATCAATATCGCCATACCAGAGAAGTTCATAGCCTGCGCTGATCTGGACGCTCTCGGAGTACTGGTAAGTTGCGCCGATCCCGTAGCGCCATGAATCTCCAGTTGGGAGGTCGGGGGTGACATCGTCTTCATCAACCATCTCGGTATCGTAGGCGATGCCTGTATTCAGTCGCCATGCTTCATTGATCTGATATTGCAGGCCAAGCGCGACGTTCCAGGTGTCTTTGTAGCTGCGATCTGCGATGATCGATTTACTGTTGTTAACGGCGGAGGCGTCAATATCGACTTTGCCAAATTCAGACCATTCTTGCCAGCCGATGTTGCCCATTACGGCCCAGCGATTTGAAACTTGATGAAATGCGCTGAGGATGAGCGACTGTGGCATCGTCATACTCAGATCAACCTTGCCGATTCTCCGCAACGCATTTGATACCAAACCGTCACCTTCAACCTTGGGTCGGGTCTTTAAGTCGAATTCCGATTCGGATAAGTACTGCAGGCCAACGCGCGTGCGTGCATCTGGTTCGTACAAAATACCTAAATTTACCTGCAAGGAATGTGTGTTGTCGTCGAACTTAAGTTTGCCATCTTCTTGTTCGCCATTGTTGATGGACATTTTCTGCTCGAACACGGTGTAAATGAAGGCAAGTCCTGCGCCGATGGAAAGTTGGTCGTTGATGCGATAGGCGACGGTCGGTTGCATGCCGACGCTTTGTAGGGTGATCTCATTCAAATAGTAGCGACCTTCCCAGCCAGTATCGTAGTCCAAGCCGAGACCAAAAAAACCAGCCATGGAAAAGCCGACGCTCCATTGATCATTGAGTTGATGGGTGGCGAAGAAACTACCGCCGGGCAGTACCGAGTTTAGATCGGAGCCGCCGCCCTGATCCGAACTGAAGCTGGAATCGATCGCAAGAGGTTGCGCAGTGAATTGAATTTGCGTGCCGTCGAGTCGGCTCATGCCAGCTGGGTTGGTGACAATTGTGGCTGGGTCTTGTGCACGTGCAGCCCAGCCAGCGCCTGCCATCGATGTCTCAGTTGTACTGAGTTCGTAGAGGTAGAGGCCGCCGGCGCTGAGCGAAGCTGTCGAGCATAGCACTGAGGTCATGTAATAAAGATAGGATTTCGGCTGAATTTTCATAGTGTGTGTTGATACAATGGAATTTATATTATAATATTCATAAGAACGTTATTAATATATTGCTGGGTATGGTGCTATTGTCTAGTTTAGATGTGCTTTGTGATACTAGATTACGGAGACTTTTTTTTAGCGTGCATTTCGCTGGTTTAGTCATTGACTCGACGTTATGGACGAAATTCTCCGCACAATACCACACCGCCCCCCGTTTCTTTTTATCGACGAGATTGTCGAAATTCGTGAAGACGGCGCTACTTGTAAGCGTACGATCCGCATGGAGGAGCCGCAGTTTGAGGGGCACTATCCAGGTAACCCCATTATGCCTGGAGTCTTACTCTGTGAGGCTTGTTTTCAAGCCGGAGCCATTTATCTCGGCAAGCAGATCGAGAAGGAAGGCCGCGCGCTTGCAGATGTGACTCCGGTTCTTTCGCGTATCAGCGATGCACGCTTTAAGCAGATGGTGAAGCCTGGTGATGATGTTGTCATCGAGGTGACGATGAAGGAGACAATCAGTAAATTCTTTTTTATGAAGGGCAAAGTACTGAAGAACGGTAAGCCAGCACTCACGATCGAGTTTGCACTGGCAATGCTCGAAGCGGAGGCAGGTAAGTGAGTTTTCTAGCACTCGAAGGCAAGCGCTTCCTAGTCATGGGAGTTGCGAATCGAAAGAGTGTCGCTTGGGCGATTACCAAGTCCCTTGAAGCAGAGGGCGCAGAGGTGATTCATAGCGTGCGCTCCGAGGCACGTTTGGAGAGTTTACAACAACTCCTTGGCGATCGCAAAGCATACATCTGCGACGTGGAGTTTCCAGAGCAGATCGTTGCGCTCGCTGAGCAGGTGAGCACGGAGTATGGCGAACTTGATGGCCTTGTGCATTCGATCGCATTTGCCAATTATTCGGAGGGATTTAAGCCATTCCATGAGACCGTGCGAAAGGACTTTTTGCAGGCCACTGCAATCTCTGCTTTTTCTCTGGTTGAAGTCGCGGGTGCCTTTAAACCATTTTTGAAGAACGATGCGTCAGTGGTGTCGATCGGTATCTCATCTACAGATGTGACCGCAGAAAACTATGGTTACATGGCGCCGATCAAGGCGGCACTCGAGACTTCGTCTTACAATTTGGCAAAATCCTTTGGCGCTGATACGCGCGTGCGATTTAATACGGTGAATGCTGGACCGCTGAAGACTAGTGCCTCGGCAGGCATTCCCGGCTATTTGGAGAGCTACTTGTACGCCGAAAAGCTGACGTTTCGTAAGCAGAACCTGACGACGCAGGAAGTTGCCAACACTGCAGTCTTTTTGTTGAGCCCCGCTTCCACTGGTATCAATGGGCAGGGACTCGTGGTGAACGCCGGCATGGATCGTAACTATTTTGACAAAGAAGTGGTTAGCTTAGCGATGCGCCCAGAGAAAAAGTGATCAAGCGACTTAGTGTGACGTGTTTGACTACGGTTCGACAAAGACTGGCATATTTACATGCACGGCATGCAGTACTGTTTGTGCATTCCAGTTGGCCAAGCGAAAGCATCCACTGGATTCAGTGCGGCCAACTTTTTCGGGTTCAGGCGTTCCGTGGATGCCATAGCTGGGTAGGTTGAGTCCGACCCAAACCGTTCCAACTGGGTTGTTGGGTCCGGGTTGAATGATGAATTTTTGAGTGATACCTTCGCGTTCTGCAGTGCTGGTTAAAATAGCTGGATTGAAGGTGTAGTTTGGCTCATTGACGCGTACGTTTACTCGCAGTTCACCGCTGGGGCGTTTTTCGACACGGCGAGCGATGCTAACTGGGCAGTGAAACAGCAGTCGATGGTCGGCGCTAAAAGCCTGCAGGGCTCGCTCGGAGAGTTTGATCTGCAGGTACGCGGCAGTTTCGTTAACGCGAAAGGGAGGTACGTATGGTATGAAGATCGTATCTCCAATCGATAGGTCGTGCCAGTTGGTGTCGGGATTTAAACTGTCGATTAAATCAGGATCACTCTGTGACTGTTCCGCAATCATTTCGCGGAGGGAGTGGAAGCGTAGTTTGTCTAGTGCGCCGCGCGCGCGCCAGCTAGGCGGCTGATTGCCCACATCACTAAAGTCTGCTCTGGTAAGTTCACGCGTTATAAACACTGGTTCTTGGATTTTTAAATCGTCAGCAGTGGTGACATCAAAGATACCTGTGAGTGGTAATTTATGAGCGGTCTGGTAAGCGCGCAGGGCGCGTTTGGTTTGTGAGCCATTAGTTCCGTCGATAGAGCCAGGGGAGAAGCCTTCTCTGGCTAGGGCGATTTGTAGTTCGGTGGTATTGTTAATCGAGCGTGTTGTATTCGCGATGTGTGCGAGTTCGCGTAACTGCGGCCAATAATAAATGGTCGCAGCGATTAAGCCAAATAAGACGAATAGTCGGACAAGCCAGTGTTTGAACACACTTGTCCTGGCCTGTATGGCAGGTCGCTTGCGGGGCTTCGTCCTGCGTG
>JAFMDL010000075.1 GCA_017857255.1 Puniceicoccaceae bacterium
CTGCCGCGAATGCCTTACAATTCGAAGTGGGGTCACCGTATGCACCAGCAGCAGGGTTTGAGGTGGTTCCCACACAGCGTGCCGAAGTATTGGTTGAGTACTTACTTAGCCTGAAACTCAATTATAGCCTCCCAGAGGCACAGATTTCTGAAAAATGAGCGACGAGCAACATACTAAAGATTCGGGTGAGCAGGATCTACACGATCCCCTAAAGTTTGAAAATGAGGAGCCCAGCACAGGTGATTCGCCGATCCCTATCTTTCTGCTGTTCCTTCTCGCAGGGTTGTGTTTTTGGGGTGGGGTCTACCTCGTGCAATTCGGTGGTGAGAGTGGTTTCAGTAAGGAAGCTTACACGCTTGATTACGATCCGCATGCAGATGTGGTCATCGTCCAAGTGTCTCTGTTCGATCGCGGTGCTAAAGTGTACCAGGCGCAATGTGCTGCGTGCCACCAAGGCACGGGTCTTGGCGTGGCGGGTGTTTACCCGCCCTTGGCAGCTTCAGGCTGGGTGACGGGCCATCAAGAGAGTTTAGCGCGCATTTTGATCAACGGTCTAAATGGGCCAATCGAAGTCGTTGGTAAGTCTTACAATGGCAATATGCCAGCGTTCGGCCCCAATGGTCTGAATCTCAAGCCGTTGGATATTGCCGGAGTACTGACTTATATTCGCCAAGAGTGGGGCAACGAAGCCTCTGAATTTACTGAAGCAACGATGAACAGCTACATGGATCAATATGCCTCACGTGCGACACCATGGACTGCTGAAGAGGTCGTCCTTGACCTTGGTCCCGAACCTGTGGCGGACGCCAGTGTTGCGGTCGAGGCGGGCGCACCTGTCCCTGAGGCGGCTCACTAGGTTGTTTATTCTTAGATTTTTTATAGCCCTGCTGGCATTGTCCAGCGGGGCTTTTTTGTCGGTATTACCCTCCGATTAGCCTGAGGCCTGATCGGAGGCGAGTAGTATATCGTCAGTACTCGCTGCGACGGTGATCGTATTGCCGAGAAACTCGAGTAAGATTTGGATGCGATTCTGAGCCGGAAGTTGTGCCAGTACTGTACCATTGAGACCTTTTAGGCTACCCGACACGAATTCGATCTCGGCGCCGGGGTCGAGGCTGGGATCCGGTGCTACAATAATGTCTTCTGGAAGGCTCTCACGCAGGTCTGTAATGATGCTTTCAGGAATCGCGCGCTGTAAGCCATGGCCTACGATGCCGCTGACCCCTTGGGTATGCATGACGCGGCGGTAGTTTTCCCTAAAGCAGAATTTGGCAAAAACATAGCCGGGAAACATGGCTTCTGTGAAGCGTTTCTTGCCCGTCCTGGTTTTTTTAATCTGACTGATGCGGGGGCAAAACACGCTGACCGATTCGATTTTCGACAAAATGGCTGCAGCAATATGCTCCCGTTTTGTCTGCGTGCGTAAGCAATACCATTCGTGCGCATGGTCTTTCGTTTGCTCGTGCGGTGCAGTCGTCATATCAAAAATGGCTTATTGGAGTAGCCCCCTAGTCATTCATATTCGTGGGGCTGGATCTTCCAAGTCTTTATTGGTTTGTTTATCAGTGGCCACTCCAGTCTCGTTAGATTAATTGGTGGTGATTTGGGTGGATGTTAGCGACGACGACCCCAATTGCCTCCGCCAGGAGTGTGCCATGACTTGGCGGATTCGAGTTGCTCGCGCTCTTTTTCGCTGAGGTCACTTTTGTCCAAGTAGTTAGTAAAGCTCTGCGGGTCCTCGGTTTTCCAATTGGCTGCTACTTGCTCCATCATTTTGCTGCGCATACGGTCGTTGCTGATTGATTCCGCCCAACTCATTGCGGTGGGCGGGTCTTCCTGTGCGGCGCGGTAGGTATATGTCGCGACTGCGCGATCGAGCTCTGGAGACGCTGGGAGCGAGTTGAGCCATTCGGATGAGGCAGTTAGGTCGTAACGCGTCCATTCGCGTGTAATTTCTGCAGTGGCACGCCCGTAGGCGGGGTCTTCGCTGGATAGGGTACTCAACCAAGCGGCAGCCGCGGCAGGATCGTTTTCGGCCCATTCTGAAATTAAGGTGGTCTTTAGTTGGGTATTGGCCGCGTCGCCAAGCGATTGCACATAGGCAGCTGCAGCGTCAGGGTCGAATGCCGCCCATTCATCGACCAATTCTCGCTGCAAATGCTCTTTAGTCGGGCCATCTGCCAGCAAGGCGATGGTTGTTTGTGCATCGCCGAGGCCTCCGCTTTGAATTTGTGTTTCGATCACTGCACCCAATAAACGGTTTTTGTAGCGCATGTCCGCAGGGGTTGCTTCGCTCAATCCATTAGCATAGCTGAAGGCTGCTTTAGGGTTGCTTTCGGCAAAGCCTTGCATGATAGCGCGCATTTGTGAGCTGCGCAGGTTGGAGGGGACGTCGGCTAAATGCGTATCTGCCCAGGCGAGAGCAGCCATTGGTTCGCGGTTGGCCCAGACTTTGAGGATATCGGTGCGTGCGCGTTCGGCGTCGCGTAGCGATGAAATCGAATCAGTTAATTCGAGGGCTGTCAGTGGGTCGGTGATGGCGAGCTGTTTGAGTAAATTCCGTATGGTGGAGGATCTGCTCGGGTCTGATTGGGGTAATTCAAAGGCAGCGGTGAGCATTTGCAGTGTCTGCTCGCGATTGGGTTGCTGAAGTGGTTGCAGCTCATTTTCGGCAGCGTTTTCGGCTTCCTGGCTGCTGGCGGTTCGGTTGAGGCTGCTGCTAGAGCGCTCTAGTTGCTGCGTTTCTAAGGCAGTTGGTGCGCGTTGGTCTCGCGTGCTGCTGCTAGAGAATGACAGCGAGCGGCCGATAAAGAAAGCGATCGCAATACTGGCAATCCAGACTGCTAGATATAGTTTTAATGACGAATGTGGCATGGTGGGTAGTCGAGTAGTGGGCCATGCTTCAAGTGCATGAACTGATTAGAATCGGGATCAGCTTAAATAAGTTTCATCGGTGGCTGTAGATTAACAAAGAAACAGACGGTTGCCTAGTCACCAATCCAGATTAAATCGCCTTCGTCGACGCAATCGAACAGTTCGGCCATGTCAGAATTGCGCAGTTCGATGCAACCGCCACTAAAGGGGACGCCGATGCGCGCTTCGTGGTTGGTGCCATGAATGTAAATATAGCGTTCGTAACTGTCGCACCCGGCGCCACTATTATGGCCCGCTTCGAGGCCGCGGAGGCGGATGATTCGGGTAGTGATCAGATTGCGCTGTTGCGCGTCGGTGGAGCATTCGGAGAAATGCTGCCCGGTAGCAACTCGTCCTTTAAAAACCATGCCCAAGGGTGCATCCGCGCCAATTTTGTCGCCGAGTGCATGCAGTCCCAGAGGCGTACCATACGAATCTGCCTGACAAGAGGGCGGGTTTTTTGAGGTTGAGATCGAGAAAATACGCTCGATAGTACCATTGCGTAGCAACGCAAGTTCCTGTCGTTCAATTGAAACGATTAGTTGGCGCGGTGTCGCGGTGATTGACAAGGCCTTGCAGCTTTGTTTTACACGCCCGCTTTCCTTTATAAAATCAAATGGCATACAAAGTAGGCATCCTCGGAGCGACTGGTGCAGTCGGTCAAGAAATCATTCGTCTTCTCCACGAGCGTGAATTCCCGATTGCGGAACTTCATTTGCTCGCATCTGCGCGTTCGGCGGGAAAAACTCAATCCTATGGCGACAAGATGTGGACGATTGAGGAAGCGACTCCCGAAAGCTTTGATGGGCTAGATGTCGCGATTTTCAGTGCGGGCGGCGATCAAACACTGCAGTTTGCTGAAGAAGCGGTCAAACGTGGTTGTATCGTGGTGGATAACAGCTCGGCGTTTCGTATGGATCCGAATGTGCCGCTCGTCATTCCCGAAATTAATCCAGACGCAGTCGATGCGCACCAGGGGATCCTTGCCAACCCGAATTGCTCCACGGCCATCTCGTTGATGGGGCTCTATCCGTTGCACCAGGCATTTGGCTTGAAATCCTTTATCGCTTCTACGTATCAAGCTGTTTCAGGCAGTGGCGCGGGTGGCTTGATTGAGCTCGACCAGCAAGCACGCGCATGGGCTAAGGACGAGCCGCTGGTGAAAGAAGTTTATCCACATCAGATCGCATTTAATCTCCTCCCGCATGTCGATGCCTTTCAAGACGACGGTTATACCAAGGAGGAAATGAAGATGCTCAATGAGGGTAAGAAGATTTTGGGGTTGGCTGACTTACGTGTGACCTGCACCTGTGTGCGCGTACCGGTGTTTCGCGCGCATTCGATTTCGATCAGTGCCGAGTTTGAAAAGCCAGTAAGCGTCGAAGCCGCTAAAGCTGCGATTGAAGCTTTTGACGGTGCGGAGCTCGTCGATAATCCTGCTAACTTAGAATATCCGATGCCGATCGATTATTCTGAAGTGATACCATGTGGCGTCGGTCGTATTCGTAAAGACAGCGTTTTTGAAAACGGGCTCGCACTTTGGGTCACAGGTGACCAGCTCTGGAAAGGTGCTGCACTGAATGCGATCCAGATTGCAGAGCTGTTGCATACCAAGGGCTTACTGGGTAAAGGCAAGTAGTGCTATAGCCAGAATTAGCGCTGCTCTAGAGTGCGTCAAACGCTCTATCCGCTGCGATGTAGAGGGGGTGTTTGGGTGTTTGGTTGGCGTTTTTGCCCAAGCAGAAAAGGTTAAGCTTGGGCTGTTTGCGGAATGGTTCGAGCAGTTTCAAGACTGCGTCCTGACGTCCTAGGTGCAGACCGTGATTGCCCCAGCCGCCGACGATATCGAGCTGTCCGCCGTTGCCCTCGTAGGCTTCAGTGATTGCAGTTTGAATATGGTTATCATTATTGGCTCCCACAGGATCTTTGACCGCCATCATCTCTTTGGGGTCGGTCGCGCGGTAACTAAATATATTGAGCATTAAAAACTCATTGGCATTGAGGCGGCCACAAAATGATTTGATCCGCGTGAGGGTAGGGTCCAGCTGATTTTCGTCTGCGGTGGATGGGTTCAGACAGATGAACAGTGCGCGCCGACGCGCAAACAGTTCGTCCCATCGATGTAGCAGGGTATAGCGGTAGCGTCTACATGCTGAGAATTGACACTCATTCTGCATCGTGACGAAGACCTACTGGAGGCTATTTGACATTATTGACAGTGCCAGCTGGCCAGTCATCAGTGCGAAAGGGGGTGACGGGTAGACCGTTGCGGTCCTGTAAATTGGCTACCGGATTGTCTGCCCATGCGTAGCGCACCGCAACTGGATTGGGTACGTTTGTGCTAGAGACGAGTACTTGGTCTTTACCGACGAGCGTGGCATCAGCATTGACGAAGACCTGATCCTCACCTGCGATGCTGAATCCGGTCGGGTATTTAACATCGAATGTAGTGAGCCCTTGCGCACTGACATAGTCAAAGGTGACAGCGATGGCGCCGTCTTTGACTTGCATCGAGTGGTAGCGCGGGCTTTGTGAATCGATCTGGTAGCCATAGTCGTTCGCTAGAGCCAAACGTACAAGGCGATTAGCGACTGTGGTTTTATCGCGAGGGTGAATATCATGTCCTTCGCCGCTATCGATAATGACGGCTTGCCCGGTATTGGGCAGGCTGAGTGTCATGCTTTGTGCCTCACGGAGCTCAGCCCACCAGCTCTCACGCGGCTGCGTGTTTTCATTCATAAAGTCAGCGAGTTGTACCCAATAGAATGGGAAGTCACCTTGTTGCCAGAGTTCGCGCCAAGTGGTGATCAGTAGGGGGAAGAGACTGCGGTATTGATAGGCACGTCGGGCATTGGACTCGCCCTGATACCAAATTACGCCGCGCATACCATAGCCAATGGTTGGGTGTAACACACCGTTGAAGAGATTGCCCGGGCGGTGTTGTCCGGAGCGTATATCATTCGGCCAGCGCTTATTGGGCTCTGGTTTACCCGCGGCGACCCATGCGTTATATTCTTGGAGTTTGGCGGCATGTAGTTCATCTGTGTACGCCGCGACATTAGCGTCCCAAGAATCGAGTAGCTCAGTAAAAGAGCCGTCTGCTTCTAGCACTTTGCGTGGTATCCATGCCTCAGCCGCAGAGCCACCCCAAGCATTGTCGACTAGGCCAACTGGTACACCGAGCGCACTGTGGATGCGGCTGCCAAACAGATAGCCGACGGCCGAAAAATTCTTTGCAATATTTGGTGTGCAAAGGCTCCACTTGCCGTCGAAGTCCTCCTGTGCTACTTGTGTGCCGACTTGCGGGACTGAAATGAGGCGGATTTCAGGATGGTTTGCGGCGGCAATTTCCACTGCACCGTTATAAGTATTGGCGAGCGACCACTGCATGTTGGATTGGCCCGAGCAGATCCAGACTTCGCCAACGAGGACATCTTTAAAGGTCACCGTGTTGTTAGCCGCAATATGAAGTTCATAGGGGCCACCCACCGGGAGTGGCTGAAGATTTATGCGCCAAGTGCCATCGGAGCCGGCGGTGGTGGCGTGGGATTGGTCGTGAATGTTGACGGTGATTGACTCGCCGGGGTCAGCTTTGCCCCAGATCGGGTTGGCTTGTTCGCGCTGCAGCACCATGTGGTCGCCAAAGATATTGGGGAGGGTGACATCCGCGCTGAGAGCCGAAAGGCTGAGGCTGATTGCCGAGACAATGAATAGAGGGGTTTTTAAAAACAGCATGCATGGATGCTAAACTGCTCATGGGCTAAAAGAAAAGGCCTAAAAGTAGGACTACTGGAGGGAGGTACGGTTGAACCTTCCGCATCGCCATTGACTAGAAACAGACCATTCGAAGCCAAAAAAAGCGGCCACCTTTCGGTAGCCGCTTGTGATGAAACAAGTGGAGACAACTACTTATTCAGCAGCGACTGCTTCAGTCTCTTCGGCTGCATCGTCCTCGCCTGAAGCTTCCTTCGCTTCTTCGAGAGCGGCACGGCGCGATAGGCGAACCTTGCCCTTTTCGATCCCGAGGCACTTGACGACCATCTCGTCGCCTAGCTTGCAGATGTCCTCGGTCTTATTGACGCGGAAATCAGCCAGCTCGGAGATGTGCACGAGGCCTTCCTTGCCAGGTAAGCATTCGACGAAAGCACCGAAGTCCTTTACGCCGCGAACGATACCGCGGTAGGTCTTGCCGACTTCAATCTCTGCGGTGCAGGCATCGACTTCCTGGATCGCGCGATCCATGGATTCTTTGTCGGTTGCGAATACGAGCACTTGGCCTTCGTCGTTGATGTCGACTTGTGCGCCAGAGACTTCTGTGATGCGGCGGATGTTTTTACCACCTGGGCCGATGAGTGCACCAATTTTGTCTGGTGCAATCTTGATCGTGTGAATGCGCGGAGCGTGCTCACGGAGATCCTTGCGGGACTCAGGAAGGTGCTCGGACATGACCGCGAGGATCTTCATACGTGCATCGCGATTCTGCTTGATAGCTTCGAGTGCGATGTCGAATGG
>JAFMDL010000020.1 GCA_017857255.1 Puniceicoccaceae bacterium
CTAAGAGCCATGCTGTCACAGTTTGTGTCACACCACAGCAGTGCTGTCTCACCGTTGTGTCACAAATGTCATTCAACGTCTCCGAACAGATTGCATTTTATAACAATGTAGCATCAACTACAGTCAATGCTTCCGGTAAAGAAAAAGAAAAAAGTCGATTATGAGGCTCTCAACTCTACGTTGATGCGTATTCCACGCATGACTGTCGAAGTAGCGCGTAACTTCATTGATATCGGCATCCGAGAAATATACGAACTTCAAGGCCGTGCGCCTGAGGTGCTGTTTGAGGAGGCAACCAGCAAGAACGATTCGATTCCTGAAGATCGTATTCGCTACTTCCGAATGGCCGTCTACTACGCCGAGGCGCACAACCCGGATCCATCCAGACTGCATCCAGATGAGTGGCACTAGACCAGAACCGCAGAAGCACATCCAATTGCCGATCATGACTCACGATATCGAAATTCCCGCCGCTGTACCTGTTATGACTTTGAGCAACACTGTGCTGTTTCCGCAAGCCATGATGCCGCTCTTCATTTTCGAGAATCGTTATAAACAAATGCTCCGCGACGTTCTCAAAAGTAACCGCATCTTCGCAATCGCGACTCTAGATGAGCGAAGCAAAGCTGCGGCAGATGCGGAAACGTCGTATGCCATCGCAGGCATCGGCGTGGTGCGCGCCTGCAAACAGAACTCGGATGGCAGCTCTAATCTCGTACTGCAGGGGCTCGCCCGCATTGAGTTCGAATCCATTCTAGCTGAAGAACCGTACCGCAAAGCGTTCATTCACCAAGTTCTCAGTGAGCAAGGTGGGACTGAGGACAAGATTGCCACGATTAAGGACCGACTGCTTAGCTTAATCCAAACCCAGCGCCGCCTGGGTGCCGGAATTCCGCAAGAAGTGCTCAACTTTTTAAGTCATATCAACGAACCCGAAGAGGCCCTCGATCTCGCGATCTACACCTTGTGCTCGTCTGCCACACTTAAACAAGAGCTCCTCGAAACCCGCGAAATCTTGGAGCGCTGTGAAAAGTTTGAACGCTTTCTGCGTGCCGAAATACAACGACTCAAACTCGATCTAAAATTAAAAGGTAAGCTCGATGACAAACAGATCGGCAACAACTAATCTGCTTTGTAACTACTTTACCTCAGCATCGTCACCAAGCCTTGTAGACCAACACCAAGCGAACTGCTAGTTTAACGGTCGCTCAAAATAAAAGTTTAATAATCCGGGGTTCACCTTAATCGAGTCAATCTCAACGAGTGAAAGCAGCTGGTCCCCAATGCGATTCTCTATCTCATAGGCAAACTGATAGCCGTCTACCGCACGATAATCACGATAAGATGTCTCTAAGCCATCTGATCCATCTGAGTGTATTTGCACGCGCTTAACAATTACTCCACTCCTTGAATTTAAATAATAACGCCTAAAAGGCTCACCAAACTGCTTAACCTCCAAAACAGTTACGTGCGTATCTCCCAGTTGTTCATTGCCCAATAATAAAATCGAGTTCCAGGGCTTCTCGAGGTGACGAAATAATGGACTATCAAACTGAGATTCTGCTGCGAGCAACTCGGACTGATCTACCGACAAGTCTGCTATTGAGACTAAATCACCAACCTTAGTGCGCTGCCATCCCACACCCTTGTTACGACCACAAATAATCGAATTCTCTCCTAGGCTAATGCGATAACGAATTGCACCGGGACGCTTTTTACGTATCAAAAAATCATAGCGCTGTCCCCCTTGCGTTTGAACTCCTTCGATACTTAAGGAGGACAGAGCTTCAACCATACGCGGTCCACCCAAGCTCTCTGTATAACCTTCAAGAATCCGCTGCACTGCCAATGCATTGCTACTTTCTGCAAAAGTACCGAGCAATGATGAAAGAAAAAAGCAGCTGGATAGAATTAAAATGCGCATTGAAATATGGAGAAAACACTAGATTCACACTCAGGTAACCAATCTATAAATAAAAAATGCATATTTTTTAGAAAGAATAAACACTATAATAGTGTAAATTTTTACCCTATGTAATTTACCAATTAAACCCTACTAATTGATAAGTTGTGTATCAAATGGATATTTAGGCTAAATTACATGATACTTTAAATAAAACTGTAGCCACTATTTGTCTCTATCATTGTAATAGTTAGACAAATTAGTCAGTGATGCTAGCTGTGACTGCAGAAAATATCTCCTCTTGGCTCCTACAATTTAAACTAGGTGAAGCAATTGCCCAACTCCTCGGGCTCGGGCTCGCGGTACTCTGCTTAGCCTCACTTGCTTGGTTCGCGAACTACGCAACTAAGCGCTTCATTGCCTCAATCATTCAGCCGCTGATTAATAAATCAGGCGCACAATGGGACGACCAACTCGCTGAACACCGTGTCCTCATTCGTTTTTCACATATTGTTCCTGCGGCGATTATCCAAGTCTTTGCACCCTCACTCTTTCAAGGATACGAGCAGATCATCATGATCAGCCAAGTTGCGGTGAGTACCTACCTCATCATCATCGCCCTTTTTGTTATCGATGGCGTACTAAACTTCGCCCGCTCAATTTGGGACCAACTACCTGTCGGTAAACGCTTTCCAGCAAAGAGCTTCATTCAGGCCGCGAAGCTGGTGATCAACCTAGTGGGTTGCATCTTCATACTGTCTGCGTTGTTAGGTAAATCACCACTCGTGTTCTTCTCAGGGCTCGGTGCAGTCACCGCCATCCTACTCCTCATTTTTAAGGATGCAATCCTCGGCCTCGTCGCAGGCTTTCAACTCTCGGTAAACAACATGGTCATGGTCGGCGACTGGATCGAAATGCCCGGCCCCGGAGCAGATGGTGAGGTCGTTGATGTGTCTCTAACAACTGTCAAAGTGCAGAACTGGGACAAGACAATCACCACGATTCCAACCTACTCACTGATCTCTGACTCTTTCAAGAACTGGCGCGGGATGAGCGAATCCGGCGGACGCCGCATCAAGCGCTCACTCAACATCGATCTACGCACTATTCAATTTGCCGATGAATCACTACTCAAGCGCTTCAAAGGCATACGCATCTTAAGCCCCTACTTAGAGCAAAAGCTGAGCGACATACAACAGCACAATGATGACGTCGGGGACGATCTTTCTGAACTCATAAATGGCCGCCGTCTCACCAATGTTGGCACCTTCCGCGCTTATTGCTTGGCCTACTTACGCAACCACCCGAAAATCCATACGAGCGGTATGACGCTGCTGGTCCGCCAACTCGCGCCAAACGAAAAAGGCCTACCGATTGAGCTCTATGCGTTCGCTAACGATACCGCGTGGGCCAACTACGAAGATATTCAAGGAGACATTTTTGATCACCTACTTTCAATTCTATCCGAGTTTCAACTCAGCGCCTTTCAGGAACCCAGCGGCGCCGATGTGGAGAAGGCTTTGAGCAGAGGAAGATAAACCATCTTGCTATAAACTAGTTGAGACTAAACCACAGGTAGCCAACTGGGTGATCCCGCATCACGTATCGTGCTTGAGAGTTGTTGTACGCCGTTAATTGCTACCACTGCTTTGCGCCCAAAGAGCGGAGCAGTATTTCAAACGCAAATAACAACAAATAGGCTCAAATTAATACTGTGCTTTCACACTTTGTATGTGGTTTACAAGAGTCCCAACTAAAGATTTGAAAATACCTGCTGTGTCGGCGTTTCACTGCCCTGCACGAAGCTAGCAACATCTCCTGCGTAGACAATCACGCCACCACCAGCACCACCTTCTGGGCCTAATTCGATCACCCAATCCGCGAGCCGAATCACATCCAGATCATGCTCAATAATCAAAATAGTATTGCCTGCATCGCGGAGCTTAAAAAGTAAATCCATCAGCCGTTGCACATCCAACCAATGCAGCCCCGTGGTGGGCTCATCTAAAATATACAGCGTTTCCCCCTGCTGGCGCTTACTCAACTCTAAGGACAATTTAATTCGCTGCGCCTCCCCTCCAGACAGAGTTGTCGCAGGCTGCCCGACCTTCATATATCCTAGACCCACATCAGAGAGCGTACGTAGCTTATCGGCGATACGTGGTTGCTTATCAAAGACTGCTAAAGCCTCATCTACACTCATTGCTAAGACATCCGCGATACTTAAACCTTTGAAGCGAACATCCAAAGTCTCACGGTTGTAGCGTTGTCCACTGCAACTCGTGCACTCTGAATACACGTCCGCCATAAACTGCATATCTAGCTTAATTACACCATCGCCCTTACAGCGCTCACACCGCCCGCCAGAAACATTAAAACTGAAGCGACTCGGTTTGTAACCACGAATCTTTGCGATCGAGCACTTTGCATAAAGATCCCGTAGTTGATCAAACAGCTTCGTATACGTCGCAGGGTTGGAGCGTGGGCTTCGTCCGATCGGTGACTGGTCCACTTGCACCACTGTATTAAAATACTCCAAGCCTTCGACACGTATGTGCTTTCCAGGAATCGATTTTGCACGGTTCAATTTCAACGCTGCCGCCTTCGCCAAAATATCATTGACCAGAGTGCTTTTCCCCGAGCCAGATAGCCCACAGACCACAGTCAATAACCCCACTGGAAATGACGCAGTGACTGATTGCAAATTATTCTCTGTCGCCTCTTTGATTGTCAGCCATTCTCCAGTCGGTCGTCGTGGGTCTGCCAATTTTTCAACACGCTGACGCCCACTTAAAAATGCGCCCGACCGGCTCGAATCATCAGAATAGGATGCCTCCGGCTCACCTTCAAAAATAAGTTTACCGCCTTCGATGCCAGCGCCTGGGCCAAGTTCGATCAAATGATCAGCCGCACGCATAGTATCCGCATCGTGCTCCACCACCAATACCGAATTACCACGGTCGCGTAAGTCCTGCAGCGTCTGTATCAAGCGACGGTTATCGAGCGGATGCAGCCCAATACTTGGCTCATCCAAAATATAAACTACACCAATCAACGACATCCCTAGCTGCGTGGCCAAGCGGACTCGCTGAGCCTCGCCACCACTTAAAGTGGCGTAGCTGCGATTTAAAGTGAGGTAGCTCAAACCCACCTTATTGAGAAACGATAGTCGCTCAGCCAAGCCATGAATCGCATCGCCAACCGTCGCATACTTAGCGCCAACTTGCAGAGCGGCGATAAAGGCTTCTGCCTCTTGCAACGACATGCATAGAAAATCAGCAATCGATTTACCTTCGATTAAGACACTCAAACTAGACGGTCGTAAACGCCGACCTTCGCAAGTCTCGCAACGACTACTGGTTTGATACGCCATCAATCGGGCGCGTAAACCATCACTCGTCGTAGTGCGCCGCATCGCTTCGAGGTCAGCCAACACACCGCCAAACTCCATCTTCTCGGGCTTCGAGTTACCTCCCTTGAGTTTAAAACTAAAGTGCCGACTGCCGGTGCCGTGCACGATCTGCGCACGAACCTCTGTATCCAATTCCTCCCAAGCCACATTTGGATCAAATGGCAACTGCTCGGCCAGCTGTTTTAAAATCGCATTACGCTTGATAATCATTTGCTTCGAGCCGAGTCGCCAAGGCTTGATCGCTCCGGATTTTACCGTCTTCAGTGGATCTGGCACTAGCAACTCAGGCTGGAATTGTAGCGTCTCTCCCAAGCCGCCGCATTCCGTACATGCACCTTCCGCGTGATTCCATGAGAAATGTCGCGGAGAGATCGCATCATACACATCACCGCAGGCCACGCAGGCTAGCCGATTACTCAACGGCAGTTCGCGCCAACCATTCGGCGCAGATTTATCCTCGATTAATACAATCGCTCGATCACCGCCCTCACTAAATGCCAAGTCCAACGAATCTGCTAAACGGCTACGTTGCTCCGCTGCCAATACAAGACGATCCACCACAATCTCGGCTACAATCTCTGCTGCCTTAGAGTCAATCAAGTCTGGCTCATCTAATCGACGCACAGCACCATTTAACCTCACACGTTGAAACCCACGCTGCTGCAAACGTGGCAACTCTTCACGCAAAATTGCTGGCTTCGTAATCATCCACGGCGCAAGTATCATCAAACGACTCGATTCTGGCTCAGCAAATACACGCGCCAAACAATCGTCCATCGAACGCCGCTCAATGATAGCTCCATCCTTCGGGCAGTACGGCGTACCGCAAACTGCCCAAAGTACTCGAGCGAAATCGGCAATCTCTGTAACCGTAGCCACAGTGCTACGCGGGCTCCCCCCACTGCCAGTGCGTTGTTCCAAAGCGATCACCGGCGACAGTCCTTGAATAAAATCTACATCTGGACGTGGGATTTGCTCCAATACTAGCCGCGCTTTCGTCGATAAACTATCGATATACTTTCTGTAGCCTTCCGCATACACTGTATCAAACGCGAGCGACGATTTTCCCGAACCGCTCACTCCCGTAATTACAACCAACTGATCACGCGGAATATCGAGACTGATGTTTTGCAAATTATGCTCACGAGCACCCTTGATGGAGATCGATTCGGCATGCGCTGAACGTGAAGAATTCATAAAGCTTTACCCATAGACGTGCCCGCCTCAAAGCGCAAGCGTGCGTGTTAGTAATGGCACAAGCAATCGAGACCATATAAAGCTCGTAGTTCGAACCAGTGGCGAACTTCGATCAAATAATCTCCTCGTATTCGGATTATCTCATCTCCCGCTGCCAATTGTTTGGCACTAAGAAATATGGTATCGAAGAGTCCGGGAGAATAAACATAACACACCGCTGTATGCTCGCAGCTCTCAAGTCCGCCACTGATTTCGTGAGCAACGAAGTTCGCAGCTCATCCGTAATCTCGACCGGCCACAGTGCTTTGGGAATAACGCGGACCTGAGTAATCTCAGCAAAGTGAGTGTCCCATTCCGACTCATAGAACCAACGTCCCTTGCGGCAATCAGGCTGTACTCCCTCAGGAATAGGACATTCCGACTCCCCCATCGGGTAAAACAAACAACCGTAAATCAACTGTCGCACGTTCACACAACTGGTCTGCCAACGTTTTGCAATCAACGCCAGCGATTCATGGCGCTGTGACAGCTGTAATTGATGGTCGCACAGCCGTGCTAATTTACGCTGCCAATTATCTCGCGGGTCAGGGCCTGGAAAGCGCCAGTCTCCCTTCTCGCGCACAGCAAGATAAAATTTCACCGCAAGCTCTAGGTGAATTAACTCACCCGTATTTCTATCACGTAAGATATAATCCATCTCCCCTATCGTGACCCGATCCGCATCAAAAACCTGCACATGATCGTCCAACAGCTCTAACTGGCTCGACTGCAACAGCAAGATACGTAAGGCATCTTCATACAAATGCCCTAGCTTCTGATCCAGCTTGAGAGCCGTATCCAAACATAGACTACCAAGAAGTTCCCGATCTAAAGATCTAGCCTGCTCTAAATCACCGACCAACAACGAAGTCGTCCGAAGACTGGTAAGTAGCGCGTTACTAAATAAATGATTCATCAATCGTACGTAAGTCGGCAAGATGGTTTAAAGCCCAACATTGGCAAGGCTACAGAAAATACCTATTCACAAGCGAAGTGTATCAACAGACTACCTACATTATCAGCCAATAAAAAGGCACATGGTCACTTACAGGAAAACAAATCACGGTCCAATATGACAACCATTCTGTTGCCGAAGAAAGACCTCTCTAGCGCTACAAAAAGAATTCATACCGAACACAAACCTGTGACATCCATTATTCACAGACACATAAAAAAGCCCTGCCAAAAAATGGCAGAGCTAAATATTTCAAACTTATAAAGGTAGAGCCTTAAATTAATTTTCCTTCTTTAGCTGGTTCATCAGAATCGCCGCCCTTACCACAATTTCCAGCAACCTCGAGTTGCCCAGTGATGAAGCCCGATTTCTTAGAATCACAGTCTTTATCGCCATCAGCCTTTTTATCACAGGCTAACGTTTGAGACGATGCAGTCGCACCTTTTTTTTCACCTTCTTTGTCTTTGTCAGGATTGCCACCACATGATCCTGCATGTGCGAATGAGGCTGAAAGTGCTAGAATGGCTATTGTGAGTAATTTTTTCATGGTATTTTGATTTGGTTTAACGTTGTGGAGTCATATACATCGCGCAGGCTTAAAATACATTACAATAATATCCATTTTTATTTACTCTAGATTTAAGCTCGGGCGAATATGCGGCGCTCTGAGTTAATAAAGACCCCCTCTTTTTCACCCCAACCAGCAGCCAACAATACAAGATCGGCAATTTGCGCCGACTCAGTACTGTGGTACATATTCTGTAGGACTAGAAAATTTAGTTTCTCTCGGATCTTTTTAACGCGCTTCTGAGTGATTCAGTTGCATAATCGTCAGACACCAACTAACGACTGTCATACCAATCCAAACTGCTATCAAATGAGCGCATTTTATGTATTCAATATGATTTATGGATATAAATAATAGCTCGATGCAGTCGCTCCCACCGCAGTTACGCAACAAGGGCATTAGCTCTTATTCGCAATCCACACACACCCGTAGGGAGGTAACTTGATGCTACCCTCTAAATTATCATAGCGCTTACCAGTAAGGAGGTCCAACCACGACTCAGTCGCGATGAGGTTAAGTTCAACCAATGGAATCGTCTGCGCTTGATCCGAAACATTGTGTAGAGCAAATATACTTTGATCACGGTTCATGCTCTCACGCCAGAAGGCAAAAATCTGATTACCAAAGTGGAGCGTGTATTGAGTCGCATTCGGATGAAAGGCATCCTGACGGCCGCGGATCTGTATTAAGCGTTTCATTTCCTCAAAGACGGCACCGTGATGCAGCTTCGGATCTGCGAGCGCGCTTTGTAAGTCCCCCGCATCCCACTGGTAGCGATTAATCGTACGAGCACGTCCGGTACGAGCCAAGCCTTTGCGATCATTTTCCGTACCGAGTAAGCTATGGATGTAAATCGCAGGTAAGCCTTCGAGCGCTAACATGATAGTGTGTGCACACATAAAGCGCGCTTGCTGATATGCATCGGCCCGACCACCAATAGTTGACGCCATAGCACTATAAAGGGAGATATTCGCCTCATATGGTTTCAAGCCGCCGCCGGGAGTCTGTCGCATCGAAATCTCGCCGCCAGACTCGCGCAAGGCACCGACTAAACCATCCAGCTCTCGCTCAGAGAGTAAGCCCTCGGCAGGGCGTAAACCGATCCCATCATGCGACGCGATAAAGTTTAGGTAAGCGCGGCCGCGACGTGCCGGTGGCATCGACATCATCCAAACCTTCAAGTGTTGGCAGTCACCGGACAGCAACGAGTGAACCAACAGCGGTGGCAACGAAAAGTTATAGATTAGGTGCGCTTCATTATCATTCCCAAAGTAACTCAGATTCTCTCGGTTCGGGACGTTGGTTTCGGTAATAATGACTGCCGTCGGCTCGAGGTTTTCGATCACTAGGCGTAGCAGTTTGATCAGCTCATGCGTCTGCGGCAAATGCACACAACCAGTGCCCGACTGTTTCCAGAGGAAAGCGATTGCATCCAAACGAAAATAACGAATTCCCTGCGCGACGTAGTTGCGAATAATACGAACAATTTCGAGTAGCACCTTCGGATTTCGAAAGTCCAGGTCTACTTGATCTTTACTAAAGGTGCACCACACCTCACGCTCACCATTCACGGTTTTAACCGAAGTCAACAATGGCGAGCTACGCGGGCGAATCACCTTGGTAATATCAGAATAATCGGCCCCATCCACAAAATAGTCACGCCCAGGGTCTCGGTCTTCTATAAAATTCTTAAACCACTTCGACTCGCTGGAACAATGGTTCACCACTAAATCGGCCATTAATGTGAAATCTTTACCGATTGCTGAAATATCCTCCCAAGTACCTAAATCAGGATCTACCACATCATAATCAACGACTGAAAATCCATCATCTGAACTGTACGGGGTGAATGGTAAAATATGCACACCATTGATCGTGTTTTTCAGCTCACGATTAAGGAAATGCCCCAGACTCTGTAGCGGTGTTTTATCCTGCTGCATGATCGAATTACCATACGTAACCATCATCACATCTGACTGATCCCACTTACTAGTCCCGGCTGGCACCGCAGAGGACTGCTCAGACATATTAGCAGCCTCAAACAATTGATCGGTAATCGCTTCGGTTCGTTCAGTCCCATAAATCTCTTCGACATGAAGCGCCACACGCTGCCGCACTCGCTGCGCCTTCGGATGCAAGGCGGGGTTTAAAGTTGCTCCCGCCCCAAATTCCTGACGGTCGTCTTCGACTGCGCGCAATAAGCGATCCATGATATCAGGCACTGCTGAAATCACACGTTTCCAACTCGGCATAAACGGCACATCCATAGACTTATCAGGATTCAAAAAGTCTTCGCCGGCCTGCATAATATTTTCAGCAAACACTTCGACCGCAGAGCCCTCAAGATGTCGATCAAAACTAAGGCCATTTATCTGCGCATCATTATGATAGCTTTCCACAAGGTCCAGTGCGATGCGGTAGTAGGCGGCCTTAATCGTGCGAATACGCTCTGCAGAAAATACCTCTCCTTGTGTCGCCATCTTTCGATACAACGACTTTGTGATATCACAACTCATCTTAGATAACCCGCGCGAACGATCCTCAAGCGAAAGGTCCTGATGCTTGTGATCATAGGTGTCAGCAATGTCGACCTGACAAATCTGGTTGTTCGAATAATTACGCTGCATTTCAGAGAGCACACCCATCTCAAGCCCCCAGTCTGAGGGAATACGGATATCCTCAATCACATCTCGCTGCATCGAAAATTCGCCCGCCAGCGGATAGCGAAAACTGTCTAAATACTCGAGGTAATCATTTGGACCACATACCTTACGCAGGGCGCGTAGTAACGGCGTCACGAGCAAACGACAGACACGTCCGTTCATTGAATTATTCGCTACGCGCGCATAAAATCCCTTACAGAACTTATAGCTAAATGCCGGATTGGCGACTGGGTAAATCAAACGTGCAAGCAGATCTCTTTTGTAGGTTGTAATGTCGCAATCATGCAACGCTACCGCCTCTGCTTTGCCCGAGGCCAACACGTAACCAAACATATACCAGACATTGCGCCCCTTGCCCATTTCTTTGGGTGCGAGTCCCTTCTCACTGAGTAATGCATCGATCGCCCGCAAGCGTGGACCATCATTCCACAACACTTCAGGCTGTTGTGGTAAACGACTGAAAAACTGCAATGCATGTTGATACTCATGCTGCTCCGCACGATCCAGACCGACCACGATCTGGTCCAGATACGGCACATTGCCAATCTCATCTACAATTGATGACAGTGCAGGCCCCTGTAGCTCAGAATACAGCGAAGGTAAGACCAGCGCCATCGGCCTGCGCTTGCCAAATTCAATTAAATCCGCCTCCAGCTTTTCCAGTGGTCGGTTATTTAATTGATGAAGAGTGGTAATTAAACCGTGTTGGTGGAAGTCGCCCATAGTCGAGTTAGCTCAATTCTGTTAAGAGTGTTAAAATCGCATCGTTCCAGCCCTTTGTAGAGGGTCTGGAGGCATGCACCACGCGAGGCGCTTTAGGTTGAATGCGTGGACCATCTGCATGCGGAATTACTAGCGCGATGTCGGCCGCCTCGAGCATCGCTAAATCATTGGCACTATCACCAACTGCGATGGTCTTCCAATCCACTTTAGGTTGTTTTTTTTCGTAGAGCGCCCGTGCGCA
This sequence comes from Puniceicoccaceae bacterium, assembly GCA_017857255.1. Lineage (GTDB taxonomy): Bacteria > Verrucomicrobiota > Verrucomicrobiia > Opitutales > Coraliomargaritaceae > Lentimonas. Next base: position 11,702 of record JAFMDL010000020.1, read on the forward strand.
TACCAATCCATCGGCTTTGTCGACCTCACCCATCAAATGAAGAAAGCGCCCGCCACGCAGCACCCGTATGCCCGCTTTGGCTAAGGAACCAGTAAACGCATTGTAACGCTCCGAAGAATCTTCCCAGACAATAGGCTCTGTCGCATGACGTGAAAGCGAACGCTGCGCCATCGAATGACTTAGTCCCGTGCGGTCGCTCACCTGCTCTAGGCTCCAATCTGAAAATCCTTGGAATTGGTATCCCTCCTCTTCTCGTAGCGCATGAGCAACACCGATGATGAAGTCGCGCGACAGCCCATTCACCTCGGTTAAATAATTACCTGACCGAACCAGCACATGCATCGGATCCATCAGCTCCGAATCTTTATGCACCGAAACCAATCCACCATTTTCGGAGACTACCGGAGTCATTGTTCCGAGTGCAGTGGCCAACTCTGACATCTCAGAAAATGTTTTGCTTGAGTTCAAAATTAAAGGAATACCCAAATCCTGCAATCGCTGTAATGCTGGGAGCGCAGCATCCCAGCAATAGGATTCATTCAATAACGAGGCATCGAGATCTGTAACTACCAGCCATTGTATCGGCGTACTCATGAAAAACGATACAGCTGCTCTAGATAGTTTAACGCCTTTAATATTTCACTCATGACGCAACCTTAGCAAGGATGATGCCAAATCATAAAAAAAGTTCACTAAGCGGTCTCTCGGAGAGGCGCTCAGATCATCTCGTATTACGAAAATGCTAAGCCATCGCCTGCTTTTTACACGCTTGCTTTTTCGCTTCACAATCGTCTAAAAACGCCAGTAAGCGACTGCGGTACTCATAAAATAATTCTGCCTCGACGATTTCTTCGCGTGCACGTGGACGTTCGAAATCAACCTCAATGATTTCCCCAACTTTCGCATGATGCCCGTTGGTCAGTATGCAAATATGGTCTGACATATAAACTGCCTCGTGAGGGTCATGAGTAATAATCATCGTCGTTATTTTCTCTTTATCGAGAATGCGTAAGATCACATCTTGCAGCTCCATGTGTGTCAGCAAGTCAAGCTGGCAAAGGGGTTTATCAAGCAGTAGCATGCGCGGTTTAAGCGCAATCGGTCAGCTTGATAAAGCCAAACTTCAGTTCATCTTTTTCCAAGTCGAGCAACTCCCCGTACACGATGCTGAAAATCGCGACCGAGCACAAACACCCCCACCATAATGTTAGTAATTTATTCATTAGTACCCATACTATTTCTAGTATTTATTTAATTTTCTCAAGATGCAACGGAGCTCATCGCTTGGTCATAAATATCTTCGCGGTACGCCTGAGAAATTAAGGTGCGTGGTATACTCTGCAGTTTTTCTGCAGGTCGGTATCGGATTAAGTCATCCAAAATTATTTTTGCTCGGATTCGGTCTGGCCGATTCACTCCTGCGCCATAAAAACTTAAAAATGGTCCTTCTGCGACACGGTCAAACCCAAGCGGAAAGAGTGAGGAGAATGCGTGTTTTGCAATCTGCGGCGTGCAATTTAAATATTTCGGCTGCGATAAAACACCAAGAATCTCGTCATCCTGCTGCTCCGTTTCACAATATGCGCAAGCCTTATGCAGTACCTCGATCATACGTACATATTCATCGGGTCGGTAATTATAAAAGCGCTCTGAAGTCGCTAGTACTTTGCCGGGATAATTACTCGCAATTTGCTCACTAGTCGCCGGGCACCAGCCCTCACCTGCTTCGACCGCCATCGAATTCCATGGCTCTCCGACACAAAAGCCATCGATGTTTCCAGTAACTAAATTTCTAAACACCTGATCCGGGGGCAGTACTACTATAATAACATCTTTTTTCGGATCAAGCTGGTGCGACTCTAGCCAGCGGCAGAGCATAAAGTGATGCGATGAATATAATGAGACCACTCCCAGCACAAGCTTCCGAGGCCGATAACCACTCTTAATATAACGCCGCAGACTTTCACCATCTTCGACTCCCTCTTTACGGAGTTTAGTAGATAGCGTGATCGCATTACCATTGCAACTCAGCACCATACTCGAAAACACTTTAGACGGCGTCACACCAATACCCAGTTGCATCACGAAGGGCAACGGGCTCAATGCCTGAGTCACATCTAAATGACCAAAAGCGAGTTTATCACGAATCGTCGCCCAACCAACTTCTCGAGACAGCTCAACCTGCAGGCCGGCATCTCGAAACAGACCCATTTCTTTGGCTACAATGAGCGGAGCCGCATCTAACAAAGGTACGTAACCCAAACGAATGGCTGGAGTTTGTTTTGTTCGAATTGAGAAATCAGGTTGTGATGTTTGCATCTAAAATACGGTTTTAGCATTGACCATGCCCAAACCAGAAATAAGCAAAATAAATGTAGTCATTAATTTAATGAATTCCATTCATGATAGAAACCATCGACAGTCGCCAGCTACTCGCATTTTGCACACTCGTGCAAACAGGTAGCTTCACGGAAACCGCTCGCGAATTAAATCTCACACAATCAGCGATCAGCCACTCTGTGAAGAATCTCGAAGAAGACTTGCGCTGCCAACTGGTCACCCGAACTGGCCGAAAAATCCATATCACAGATGACGGCGAAGAGCTGTACCGAGATGCGCAAGCTATTCTGAATCAGATGGAAAGTGCACGTGGCAGGATCCAGGACAGAGCCAACCTCGGCCGTGGTAAGCTACGCATCGGCGCCAGTACCACTGCCTGCCAATGTATCCTACCGAACGTGCTGAGAGAGTTCAACGAATGCTTCCCAGATTGCATCCTAAGCATCGTTCCCGCTGACACCCCTGCCCTACTTGGAATGATCCGTCGCCATGAGATTGATTTAGCCATTGTGGTCGACCCCGGTAACTCAAAAGACGTCACGATCAAACCACTTTTTTCGGATGAGCTAGTTTTAGTCACTTCACCGATTCACGTTTTTGCTCAGCAAGGCAGTGTAAAAATGGAACAAATTGCCAAAGAACGTCTTGTTTTATACAATAAGAGCAGTCACACGTTCGGCCTGATTCAGCAATTTTTCCGTCAAAGCAAACTCGCCCTGCAAAACTACATCGAGCTCGGCAGTATGGAAGCGATCAAAGAACTGATCGCGATTAATTACGGGGTCAGCTTTTTAGCTTCATGGGTTGTGGAAAACGAAGTCAATCGTGGTAGTTTAGCACGTATTCAGGTCGGTCGCCATCGGATACACCGTGAATGGGGCATCTGTTACGCCAATGAAAAGAAACTCTCGATCACTGAAGAGACCTTCCTGGGTATCTGTGAATCGGTGGCCCACACCATGCCGACTGGACAGTTGTAACGAACAAGCCCGCTTTCGTCAGCAGGAACGAACACGCGCAAGCGGCAACGATCATTGTGGTCCTTCTCAGCTAGCCGCCAATGTAGGACATCTCAATTTTCGACTTGGTTGTCTGTTGTATCGAGCGCACTTCCGAATAGTTATCATCGCGCGCTCCCCAGTGCTTCATAAGCCGGGACAATAAATCCACCTTCGAATAGCCATCTGAGCGCATAAAAGCTTTTAGGTCCGTTCCCTCGCTCGCAAACAAACAGGTATATAATTTGCCATCTGCTGAAATGCGCGCACGTGTGCAGCCTCCGCAAAATGGTTGAGTCACTGATGTGATCAAGCCGAACTCCGCCGTACCATCTGCATAACGATAACGTTTCGCCACTTCGTTATTTGACGTGAGGTCCACAGGTTCAACCGCAAATTCCTGTTCGATCTGCTGCAATATCTCACGGCCACTGACGACGCGTTCCTGATTCCAGCCGTTGCAATTACCGACATCCATAAACTCGATAAAGCGCAAGGTGACTCCCATCTTCTTAAACTTACGCGCCATCGGTATAATCTCGCCGCAATTCACGCCGCGCTCCACCACCATGTTAACCTTCACTCCGAGCCCAACACCAAGTGCCGCATCGATTCCCGCCAAAATTAGCTCAGGCTTGATGCCCCAGCCATTGATCGCACCACACAGCTCAGGCACCAATGCATCCAGGCTTACCGTCACTCGATTAAGCCCTGCTTCTTTTAATTCGGCAGCTTTCTCCGCTAGGCGCAGTCCATTGGTAGTTATCGCCAAGTCTTCAATCTGTGGGAAGCGGTGAAAGCCATGAATATACTTAACTAGACCTGGTCGCAGGAGCGGCTCGCCGCCCGTCAAACGTACTTTGCGTACTCCTAGCTGGACGAAGGCTTCCACCAAATCGTCCAACTCCGTAAAACGCAGCCACTCATTCTTGCGCAGAAACTGGTAATCCTTCCCAAAAATTTCCTTTGGCATGCAATAGGTGCAACGCAGGTTGCAACGATCCGTTAAGGAAATCCGCAAATCGCTTATACCACGAGCATACTTATCTAAAACCATAAGATCTTTAAATGGCATCACGGAAAGAACTCAAAGACTGATTTTAAATAATCATGGGAGCTGAGCTTGCGAAGTCGCACAATCCAATAAAACATTAAACTATACTTCTGTTACGACATAGCCTGCGATCGCGCAGGAGCGTCCTTCGCAAATAGAATTCTACAATATACTTATGAAAGCACTCATCAGCCCATGCGAAGCACGCCGACTCATTCTCGCACACCTTCCCCCTATTCCCACAATCGCTTGCCCCATTGATAAATGTGCTGGGCGGATCTTGCAAGAAACAGTCAAAGCCGATCGACCGCTGCCACCATTCAATCGCTCGATGATGGACGGATACGCAATCCGCGCGGCTGAGATCACTTTGACTGACACCTTCAGTATCCGTGCACATATATCCGCAGGCAGCCCTGCTCAAGTGCTTAACGACAAGCTTGGCAGTTGCGCTGAAATAATGACAGGGGCCGTTGTACCAAGCGGCGCGGATTGTATCGTGCCTTACGAAACAACCGAGTTGCTCTCCGATAGTCGCATCCGTCTGCTCATACCCGCTGAGCATTTTAGCGGTAGTTGCATTCACCCTGCAGGGAGCGACCACCCAGCCAATGAGACCTTGCTCAATGAAAAGACCCGACTCGGCGCTCGCGAAATTGCAATCGCCGCCACCTGCGGGTACTCCCAATTACAAGTCAGCAAAATTCCCGCCATCGCCATCGTCAGCACGGGCGACGAGCTAGTGGATGTCGACGTAACACCCGCGCCTCACCAGATCCGCCGCTCTAATGATCTCTCCATAGACACTGCCCTCAGCAACGCAAAACTCAGCGCCACGACTCGCACCCATCTGCCCGACGATATTATACTCTCCAAAATCAAGCTTGCCGAACTCATCAGCTCCAACACTTTTGTAATTATCAGTGGTGGCATTTCCATGGGAAAGAAGGATTGTATACCTACTGCGCTTGATGAACTGGGCTTGGTCAATCACTTCCACGGCGTAAAGCAAAAGCCCGGTAAACCCTTTGGCTTTTGGAGCTCAGCAGACTGTGCCGTCTTTACCCTTCCGGGTAATCCACTATCAACGCTCGTCGCCCTTCATCACTATGTGATACCTGCAATCGAACACGCCATGGGTGCGCCCGAAAAGCACTCCACACATAGTGTACAGTTAGTTGATCCAATTAAAACGCGCGACGATATCACTGTCTTTTTACCCGTACAACTCGGAGCCAACAACACCGCACGCAGCAACCCTGCACAAAATTCCGGTGATCTGGTACGAATCTTACATAGTGATGGCTATATAACACTGCCACCAACGATCAAAGGGACCTATCCTGCAGAACAATGCTTCGAATTTTTCCAGTGGCTTTAATGGCATCCGCATAGTCAATGCCAACCAATGAACAAACGACAAAAGCCTATTAAATCCGCCATGAGGAGCACTCACGAAGCTGTTCATTTATCTGCATCCGACTTTAATTCATCACTAATATATTAATAAATAATCATTTTAATATTAATATAATATTATTTATTTATCACTATATTTGCTATTAAAATAAAATCCATTACGCACGGTATGTAAAAGTATTTTACCCAAAATATGATAGTTCACTATTAAGCATTTATAAATTACTTTCATATTACTATTATATTAAATATTTATCACTAATATATCACCTACATATTATAAATTTGTCATCAATTAAAAAATAATAAAGGCATTACCTGTGGACCCATTTTAATACATGCTTAATTAATTAATTAGAAAACTTTTTATCAGTAAATTGCTTATTATAAATCAATTTAATACATAAATATTATCACATTAATTATCACTATTTTAATCCTTAATTATCTAATTATCAGTTATTTAAACTTATACTATTTTATATATTTAGTTATAATATATGTTAAACTAAAATTTATTAATTGTTAGCTTATTTATCACCTATATACTAATTTATTATTACTAGTATTTAAAATTTATAAATCCTATAAAATGGCTATCGCATACAAATAATTAAATATTATTATTAATTACTTATTAGATTGATTAGCAGTAAAAACCAACCTTATTAAAGTAATTAAAGGCTCTAATATATATCAATAAATTATCACTATTATATCATTTTTTAATCAAATTTAATTTCCTTGAACCTACGCAAAATAAGAAATATTGAAATTACTTAATAATTATTAAATTAAAAAGCAGGCGGCAGTTTGATTGAATCGCAACATGCTTTGTAATCCCGAATTGATTTAGCTCAAAATCCAGCACACACTCGTTAAAGTATCCATGAAATCGATTCAATCTATCACATTTGCTGTCAATTCATCTAAGCCTGGAGCAGCTGCGGCTGCACAAAGTTTGGCTGCGCAGGTCGAGCTCCAAGGAGTAGCGACACACATTACGGCCGACTACCCTCTCCCGCCAGACGCATTGATTGGTCAAGATCTTTGCTGTGCGATCGGTGGTGATGGCACCCTTCTCGGCGTACTCGAAGCTGCCCTAGAGTCCGGCTCTGCAGTGCTTGGCATCAATCTTGGCAAGCTTGGATTTCTCGCAACCTTTACGGAAGCGGAAGCCGCTCGCGATTTACCGCAACTAATACAGGGCAACTACTCGATCGCTGAGCGTTCAGTGCTTAGCTGCACGAATAACCAGGGCGATTGCATCTTCGGGCTCAATGATATCGTGATCAAAGAAACGCGAGGCAGTGGGCTGATTCGCTTGTGCGTCTCTGCGAATGACAATCCCGTGTCAGAGTATCATTGTGACGGCTTGGTTTTCTCAACTCCAACTGGATCCACTGCCTACAATCTCTCTGCAGGGGGACCAATCATCAGCCCTGAGGTCAGCGCCATCGCAATGACTCCGATCTGCCCACACACTTTTGGCAATCGCTCAGTCATCTTCGATCATTCTACTCATATTAAAATTCAGAACGGCGAGACCGGTCCTTGCCCGCGTATCACGATCGACGGCCGCGTACACTTCAATTCCAATAGCAATTTCCCAATCCAAGTAACTGTCGCTGAAAAGAAATTTCGTCTGATGCAAAACCCCGATCATTCACACTTCGCTATCGTCCGCGACAAACTTAACTGGGGTGGACCAGCGATTCGCTAGCGCTAATGGGAACCTGAGAGCTATACCTTGGACCTAAGACTTAGAGTCCAGAATCGCATAGCAAAGATCACCTCTCCTCAGCACTCAACTCTCAGCTCTCAGCTCTCAGCTCTCAGATATAGCCCTCAAGTCTCCTTCTAATTGAACATTCTCGAAAGCATTACTTCTAGCCAGCGCTCAGTCTGTATTGAAGTCGCTGAGCGACTTCAAGCAGCGGGTGGTCATGCCTTACTGGTGGGAGGATGTGTGCGCGATGGGCTGCTAGGTATTCCGGCAAAAGATGTCGACATGGAAGTGTATGGGCTCAGCGCCGAAGCAGTCGAGGCAACTTTAAAACAGAAATTTCGCCTCGATACTGTGGGGCGTGCCTTTGGAGTATTTATCCTCAAAGGACATGACATCGATATTGCACTACCACGTCGCGAATCCAAGACAGGCCCCAAGCATACAGACTTTTTCGTAGCTGGCGATCCAACCATGTCGCCCCACGATGCCGCCTCACGACGCGATTTCACGATCAACGCGATCAGCCTTGACCCACTGACCGAAGTACTTCTCGACCCCTACGGTGGTGTATCCGACCTTAAGGCACAGCGCCTAAGGCATGTCTCCGCTGCCTTTAGCGAAGATCCATTACGCGTGCTACGCGGAATGCAATTTATCGCGCGCTTCGATCTCACGGCAAGTAGCGAAACGATCGAGCTCTGCCGCACGCTCTCCCCTGAACACCTCCCCGCCGAACGCCTGTGGGAAGAGTGGAAAAAACTCATCCTTACAGGCATACAGCCCTCTAAAGGTCTGCTGTTTTTAGAAGCTTGCGACTGGCTACAACATTTTCCAGAGCTAGCAGCCTTGGTAGGCTGTGAACAAGAGCAGGAGTGGCACCCCGAAGGCGACGTCTGGACTCACACGTACCACTGCCTAGATGCGTATGCTCGCAACCGTATTGGTGACGACTGGGAAGACCTAGTCGTCGGCCTAGCAGTACTGTGCCACGACATGGGCAAACCTGTATCCAGTTTTGTCTGCGAAAAAACAGGCCGAATCCGCAGCCCACGACACGACGTCGAAGGCGTACCAATCGCTCGCTCTTTTTTAGAGCGCCTCACACGACAAAAGAAAATTTTCGATGAAGTACTGCCACTGGTAGAGCAGCACATGCGCCCCCTCGCACTCTATCGCGATGGTGCAGGGGATGCCGCAATTCGTCGCCTAGCTGCACGAGTGAAACGTGTCGATCGACTCACTCGAGTCGCCTTTGCTGACAAGAGCGGTCGCCCACCAATCGCAGTGAATGAGTTCCCCGAAGGTGATTGGTTAATTAAGAAAGCGACAGCATTAGCGATCCAAGACAGTGCACCAAAGCCACTGATGCTCGGGCGCCACTTAGTCGAACTCGGTATTCCACCTAGCCCTCGATTTGGTAAGCTTCTTGATCAAGCCTACGAAGCCCAAATGGAAGGTGAGTTCACCGACATCGAAAGCGGTCGCGTCTACCTTAAATCAATCATCCAGCCCTAGCCTTTCGCAGGACAGTCATTGGTCGCGCCCGCATGGTTAAACAATAAGGAATGTAGCAACCACATCGAGCACTCACTCTATTAAAATAGACACTCCTTGCATCAACGATTTCTCGACATCGCGCCCAAAATCGTTGCTGGGAATAAGTCATCGCAAGGGGAGTGATTACGGTAATATTACGTCACCTAGAGTTGCGCCTAAACCAGCTCAAATGACTCCACAATTAAATGCCCCTCTACGTATTCACGATCCAACTACTTCACCATGCCACGAAGTAACCAATCAGCGGCGCTGGCATCACTGTCAGCATTTAATAATGTGCGTAGCTCGACTGCGCCATTCGCTGCGACCTGACTTGCCTCCGGGCCCTCGAGGGCAGTGAGTATTTGCCCTGCTAGGCACTTTGGTTTTGCTGCACCTTGGATGAACTCGGGGTGCAACGGTCGCTCAAGCAGTAGGTTTGCGATACCAATGTAGGGAATCTTTACCAGCATACGTCCTAGCAAATAGCTAAGCGGGTTAAGGCGATAAACGATGGCTCCTGGAATACCTGATAGGGCGCAGGCCAGTGACATTGTGCCGGAACTCATCAATACCGCGCTCGCGGGTAAGCCACTGTCGTCATTTGGCACAAGCTCAATAGAATCGCGCAACTCTGCGTATTGATCCAATACCGCTAGTAGTACAGCGCGTATGCGCTGACTGGGATAAACGACCTTTGCCTTAAGCTCTGGTTTGGATTGTTGCACCAAACGAAATCCGTCGAGGAGCACAGGGAAAATACGACTCACTGCAGCGGTGCGACTGCCGGGCAACAAGAGCACCGGCGCAGTCATATCGTAAGTAAGTGGCAATTCATAGCTCTCACGCACAAATGGATGGCCGACAAACTCGGTCGGCAGTTCAGTATCAGCAAAGCACTCCACTTCGAACGGAAAAATCACACCTAGACGATCTAGCGTACGCGCCATTTTAAAGCGACGCTTCGCCTTCCAAGCCCAAACTTGGGGGCCGATGTAAAAGCTGATGCCAATCTCGCCACCACCCTTTTTGCTTAAACCACGCTCCATCAGTTGCTCAGCAATACGCAGGTTAAACCCGGGGTAATCCACAAAGCAAATATGCTTCGGGCGATAGCGTTCGATCCAATCCAGAGTGCGATCAAATAGCGCCTTAAAAAAACCGTAATGGCGCACTACCTCAACAAAGCCGACGATCGACATCTCAGTCAAATCGTACAATAATTGCGCACCTTCAGCCTTTAATTCAACGCCACCAAGACACGCTATTTTAAGATCAGGATGACTCAACCGCATATCTGCGACGAGTTGCGCTGCGTGCTCATCACCGGAGTGCTCTCCAGCAATGATCAGTAAATCCGGCTGCCCGTTGATTGGCGCCGCCAAATCGGCAGGTACTGGAAGCGGTTCAGTCATAGTATAAAACGATCGTGCACTTATTTATTGGCGTGGATTAACTCGGTGATTTGAATTGCCAGTTCGAGTGCGGATTTACCCAGCTCGGCTCCAACCTTTGGCTGGCCAGCATTTTTCACAACTTCTAAAAACGATACAAGTTCGAGCTTTAGCGGCTCATCCTTCTCAATCGGTATTTCCTCACGGACGAGTTCTGTACCTTCCTTGTGCAAGAAGTGCCCGCTTTGATTCATAAAATCCAGTGACAGATAATTGGCTGGCTGGAAAACTCGAATCTCGCGCACTTTCTTCATGCTCACACGACTAGTGTTGATATTTGCCACACAGCCATTTTCAAAAGTAATACGCGCATTGGCAATGTCCTCGCTCTGCGAAAGCACATTCACACCCACCGCATCTACTTGCTGAATCGGCGAACGCACGAGCGCAAGAATCACACCCAGATCGTGAATCATCAAGTCCAGTACCACGCCCACCTCGGTGCCACGTGGATTAAACGATGCCAGCCTGTCTGCCGTAATAAACTGAGGGTGGGTGACGGCATTTTCTAGGTAGCCCATCACTGGGTTGTAGTGCTCAATATGCCCCACCTGCACGATGCAACCAGCCGCTTTTGCCGCCGACAAAATGTCTTCCGCCTCTGCCAGACTAGTGCACAACGGCTTCTCGATCAATAGATGACAGCCACCTTTCAGTAATGGCACAGCCACATTGCGGTGATGATCCGTCGGCACAACGACGCTCACCGCATCACAGGCCTCAGCTAAAGCTTCGAGCGTAGCAAAGCGCTGACAGTCGTATGCCACACACATTTCAGCCGCACGCGCATCATCGGATTCTACAATCCCGAGAAGCTCGCACTCCTCAAGTGCCGCATAGATACGAGCATGATGTTGGCCCAGATAACCGGTACCGACTACACCGCAGCGAATTTTTGAGTCTTCGGACATGCCGGCATGAAGCGTGATTCCTAAGCAGATGACAAGGCGAGATTCAGCCTAAGGAGTAGATACAAGCTAGAATCTTACGTCCTCACTTTTCGGTACGGCTACGCTTTGCGCAGGTACGATAAGTGCGCAGCATGTGCTTCACCACCTCAGGTATCGTGCGCCCTTCGGTCGAAATGCACGCGCCCGATTCCATGTAAATTGGCTCGCGCTCTGCCAGTAACTGGCGAATGCGTGCCTCGGGATTTTCGACATTGAGCAACGGCCGGTTATTATTTCGACTCGTACGCTCGATAATACTTTCAACCGACGCAAACAAGCAGATCACGATGCCTTTGGTCTTTATCAAGGCTTGCATACCATCCTCAATAACCAAGCCACCCCCACAGGAGACCACACATCCAGACTCTGGATGTCCCGATTCGATAAACTCGCGTTCATAGCTCCGGAAACGTGCTTCTCCCTCAGTAGCAAAGATCTCGGGGATCTTCTTGCTCACTAATTTTTCAATACAGTCGTCTGAATCCAAAAATTTATAGCCCAGCTCACGCGCGACACGCCGCCCGATCGCAGATTTCCCGACGCCCATAAATCCTACTAAGTAAAGATTTGGCTTGGTTGACTGGCTTTTTTGATTCACTGCCTTGGGTTTTAAAAGCCGTCGCGATTGGTGCGACACAATTTTTCACTACATTTCACTCAGCCTAAACACTTGAAGCCATTCTGCTTCAACCTATAATAACTAATTATATGGATAACAGCGTCGTCGCAGTCAGCGTAAAAGGAGTCATGCCCACCTCAAATGGATGTGCCGTTTTCTTAGGAAACGATGCAAAAACATTTGTCATTTATATGGATCGCAGCATCGGCGAAGCCATTCAACGGGCGGTAAATGGCGAACAATCCGAACGCCCAATGACGCACGACCTGATGGTCACACTCCTCGACGGACTCGGCGCCGAAGTCGAACGAGTGGTCATTAACGCCGTCGACGATGGAACTTTTTTTGCGCGACTGATCATATCGATGGAAAACGAACTCGGCCATAAAATCGTCGAAGTCGACGCCCGCCCGAGCGATTCTATCGTACTGGCACTTACCAGCGGCAAGCCACTCTTCGTGGCCCACGAAGTGCTCGAAGCCGTCGACGACATGGCGGAGATCCTCGCTAAAATCCTGAAAGAGGGAGAATGAGAGAGAGACGTTGTTTGTTGCTAGTTGTTTGTTGCTAGTTGTTAGTTGATGACCGACAACTAACCACCTGCAACCAGCAACCTGCAACCAGCCACACAATGCATCCACTTCCAGACGCACTCATTTCCGGCCAACCTTGGACAGCGCTTGCCCCGATGCAGGATGTTACGAATCTGCCGTTCATCCAAATACTCGGCAAATACGGAGCACCTGACCTCCTCTTTACCGAATTCCTGCGTGTGCATGGACACTCGACGCTCGAGCCACAGATTGTCGAAGCGGTCACCCAGCACAACACTGGTCGCCCTATTTTCCTGCAACTCATCGGCGAAAGCTTACACGACCTTGCCCGTACTGCCCACCTAATTAAAGACCAGCAGTTACCTGTCGATGGCATTGACCTAAATATGGGATGCCCTGCACCCAAGGTTTACAAAAAAAATGTTGGTGGCGGCCTCTTACGCGATCCACAAAAAGTCGATCAAGTACTCGGCTGTTTGCGCCAAGCAGTCACCGGGCGGTTCACTGTTAAAATGCGTATCGGATTCGATAGTGACGAATATTTTGACGCGATCCTAGACCTAATTGAGAAGCACCAAGTGGACCTGCTAAGCCTACATGCTCGGACCGTAAAAGAAGCCTACCGCAGCGAGGTTCACTACGAGTATATTAAGCGCGCCGCAGAGCGCGTCCCATGCCCCGTGCTCGCCAATGGCAACGTCACCTCCGTAGCCAAAGGCCAATGGGTACTGGATGAAACCAAATGTGCTGGCCTTATGGTTGGCCGTTCATGCATCCGCAACCCATGGATCTTTAGGCAGCTGCGCGAGCACTTTGCACAGCAACCTATCTTCCAACCAACACTTGCCGACGTACGTCAATACATCGACGATCTCATCCAAGCGACCTGCCAACCCGACCAAGACGGGCAGTACCGCATTCACCACATGAAGAAATTCCTAAACTTCGTCGGTACTGGTGTCGATGTGGATGGGCAATTCCTCCACGATATGCGCCGAGCCTCTTCCAAGGACGAACTCGATATTGTCTGCGACCGCCACCTTATCCAGAATGGCCGCGCGGAACATTTTTTTCCTGACGAGCCGATCAAAGGCCTAGTTGCCCGCCCAAACTGCGAAACTAACCGTGGATGTTCCCTTAAATAAGACGCAACTTGGATACTTAAATAAGGGCTAAATCGAATAATGCTTGACGTCAAGTTAATTATTAAATTTGCAGTGCTGCCTCAGGCGCTTAATTACTCTACATCTAGATATTTATTCTATTAAAATGGTCTAAAATAGGTTGCACCCCACCAGCAACCTTGGCATCAAGCTAGCTTTCTTTCCTTGCATTAACACTTAATCCACAATCGATGAATATTCACGAATATCAGGCCAAACGCCTTCTTGAGGAACATGGAGTTCCGGTTCCGCGCGGTTATGCCGCCCAATCATCCCAAGAAGTCGATACCGCAATCTCCTACTTAAGCGACGACGACATGATCGTTGTGAAGGCCCAAATTCACGCGGGTGGCCGCGGCAAGGGCACATTCACCGATGGCTACAAAGGTGGCGTCAAAGTGGTCAAAGGCCACGCGGCAGCAAAAGAAGCTGCCGAGCATATGTTAGACAACACGCTAGTGACTGCACAAACTGGTCCAGAAGGTCGAAAAGTGCAGACACTGTACGTCACTGAAGGTTGTGACATTGATCATGAATATTATCTCGCAATCGTCCTCGACCGAGAAACTGCTCAATCAGTGATCATCGCTTCGACCGAAGGCGGTATGGATATTGAGGAAGTCGCCGAGAAAACACCGGAGAAACTAATTCGGGTGCCGGTTTCCCCGACGATGGGACTGCGCCACCACCAGTGTCGCCAAGTCGCATTCGCGCTCGGCTTCAGTGGTGACCAAATTAAGCAATTCACACGCATCCTCACTGGCATCTACAAGATGTTTTGGGACAAAAACGCGATGCTGGTCGAGATCAATCCACTGGTCACCGATAAATCAGGGAATCTGATCGCCCTCGACGCAAAGGTCTCCTTCGACGACAATGCCATTTTTCTGCATCCTGACATACAACAACTGCGCGACCTCAACGAAGAGGACCCCAAGGAAATCGAAGCTTCCAAGCACAATCTCGCATACATTGCACTCGATGGGAACATCGCCTGCATGGTCAATGGAGCGGGCCTAGCGATGGCTACCATGGACATCATTCAAAGCTTCGGCGGCTCACCGGCCAACTTTTTGGACGTTGGTGGAGGCGCCAACGAAGACCAAGTCACTGCGGCTTTTAAAATCATCCTTTCCGATCCAAATGTGAAGGGTATCCTCGTGAATATTTTCGGCGGTATCATGAAATGCGATGTCATCGCCCGCGGCATTATTGCAGCAGCGAAAAATGTCGAAATTACCGTCCCCCTCGTCGTACGCCTCGAAGGGACCAACGTTGAAGCCGGTAAGCAGATCCTCCGCGAAAGCGGTGTCGCCCTCACTCCAGCAGACAGCCTAGTACAAGCTGCTGAAATCATCGTCGAGCAAGTCAAGGCCGACGCATAATCCTGACAACGATCACAGTTAAACACACATTTCAAAATGAGCGTTCTTGTAAATAAAAATACACGTCTAGTCGTCCAGGGTATCACCGGTAAGACTGGCACATTTCACACACAACAGTGCATCGAATACGGCACCAATGTCGTAGCCGGCGTCACTCCCGGCAAAGGCGGTCAACTGTGGGAGGGCAAAGTGCCCGTCTGTAACACCGTCGCCGAAGCGGTTAAAGAGCACGGTGCCAACGCATCCGTCATCTACGTCCCGCCGGCCTTCGCCGCAGACTCCATCCTCGAAGCGATCGAAGCCGAGATTCCTCTCGTCATCTGCATCACCGAAGGTGTACCGGTTCGCGACATGGCTGAAGTGCGCCGTCGGCTCTTCTTCCACAACACTAAGACACGCCTAATCGGCCCCAACTGCCCAGGCATCATCACACCTGGTGAGTGTAAGATCGGTATCATGCCTGGCTACATCCACAAGCCAGGTCGAGTCGGTGTGGTCTCCCGCTCCGGCACATTGACCTACGAAGCAGTTTATCAGCTTACTCAGCGCGGCCACGGCCAATCCACATGTATCGGCATCGGTGGCGATCCAATCAACGGCACTTCTCAACTCGATGCAGTGCGCCTGCTCAACGAAGACCCTGACACCGATGCGATCATCATGATCGGCGAAATCGGTGGCAGTGCCGAAGAAGAAGCCTGCGCCTACATCAAGGAGCATGTGAAGAAACCAGTCGCTGGATTCATCGCAGGTGCCTCCGCACCAAAGGGCCGCACCATGGGCCACGCAGGTGCCATCGTCTCCGCGAACGGAGCCGGCACAGCCGAAGCCAAGTTCGCAGCGATGGAAGACGCTGGCGTCTCGATCGCTCGCAACCCTTCGGAAATCGCCGACGCACTGTTAAAGATCTACAAAGGGTAGTTCGCTAGCAATCTCGAGCCTTCACTTTCAAATCCGCCTGCTGCGAACGCAGAGGCGGATTTTTTTTGTTTTCCAAGCAGTACTATTACCGGTGATTATTGCAGCACACAAATTAAATAAAAATCATATCTACAAATGCAACAAATACGAACTATCGACGATCTAACTTAGAGCCGAAACTTTAGAACCTAACAAGCCACTCATTAAGCTGTTACGATTGACACAACCACCGACTTAATTAGTAATTACCGTTCTACCTTTCCGACTTTAAGTCGACAGAAATAACCGCGTCATACCCATGTTTCGACACTTCTACATTGTCATCCTTACGAGTGCACTGATTCTAGCCTCATCATTTGCTCCCACAGCATCGGCTAGAATCTTCACTGGCACTGAGGGTAAGACCATTGATGCCGAGCTGATCGCAATGTATGACAATCAAGTCACGATACGTCGCAATGATAATCGCAAACAGTTCACTCTCCCGCTCAGCAAATTCTCAGTCAAAGACCGTACTTACATTTTAAATCAGAAAAAGGCAGGCCTACTCAAAACCACCTCCTACGACACATCGAATCAGCCGGATGTCGCGCCTGTCACCAAGGTACAGCATCACTTTTCTGCTAGCCAAAAAATCGACGAATTACTCGCCAATCATTGGCAGACGCAGGGCGTCTCACCCGCTCCTATGATTGACGACGCGACGTACCTGCGCCGCGCCTACCTCAAAATTATTGGCCGTATTCCGAGCTACGCCGAGGCCGTTCATTTCCTTAATGACTCGAACCCCAGTAAACGCTCGGAGCTCGTCGATAAGCTGTTGGACTCCACTGGCTACGTTAGCCACAACTTCAATCTGTGGGCCGATGTGCTACGTGCCAAAACAACAGGTCGAGAAGGCAGTCGCTATGGTGGCATTTATTATATCCCATGGCTCAAAGAACAAGTGCGACGCAATGTCCCCTACAACGATTTCGTCGAATCACTCCTCACTGCCGAAGGTTACCCTTGGGATAACCCTGCCGTCGCCTACTACCTGCGTGACTTCGGTATGCCCCTCGACAACATGTCAATGACCACGCAGGTCTTCCTAGGCACACAGATGCAATGCGCACAGTGCCATGACCATCCCACGGATGTGTGGAGCCAAAAAGACTTTTACCAACTCGCCGCGTACACCTACGGCCTAAAAACTGGAGTTAACATCAACTTGGATGACCCTAAACTAAAAAAAGTCAGTGAACGGCTTCGCAAGGAAACTAGACGAACCAACAACGGGAAAATTCCCGGCTACCAAGCACCCAGCCCAGTCAGCGCTGGTCGTGAGTTTTTCGACCCTCTGCGGTGGGGTGTCATTCACTCAAACCGTAAGCTCGAGCTACCACATGATTACCAATACGACGACGCTCAACCCAATGACACTGTTGCACCCAAAGTTCTCTACGGCAAGCAATCCAACGCCGATCTACATGATTCTGAGGGCCGTGTAGAAAGTTATGTCGAGTGGATGATCTCGCAAAATAACCAGCGCTTCACGCTAGTAATAGCCAACCGTATGTGGAAGCACGCGATGGGCAAAGGTCTGATCGAGCCAGTCGACGAACTCACAGAAGAGTCCGTCGCCGATGTGCCTGAACTGATGGACTATCTCGAAACTGTGATGATCGCGCTCGATTACGATCTGAAACAATACCTGCGCGTACTCTACAATACCGATTACTTTCAGCGCCAGGCAGTCATCGACAACCCAGACCTGGCTGATGACTATCACCTCGAAGGTCCGATCTTTCAGCGCATGAGCTCGGAGCAAATTTGGGACTCGATCGCGACGCTGATGACCCCTGACATTGATCTGCTACTCAAGCCAAGCTACACTGCCAACAATAATGGCATCAAATACGAAACGGGGAAAAAGCCTGCAGCTGCTGTCTACGCAGAAGAGTGGTCCGCGCAAAAAATCGCGTCTCACATCATTAAAATGACAGATGTCTATACCGAGTATAACATTGCCAGATCTGAATATTCAGAAATCAACAAAGACCCAGAATTACGTAACACACCTGAGCACAAGGCCGCACGTAAAAAGGTAAACGAAGCACGCCAAGAATGGAACGCAGCACTCAATCCCAACCTTGGTCAACTTGCCGCTGACGAAACACCCATGATGGGGATGTCGCCGATGATGGCCAACTTCCCCTCGGTCAATAACACGACCAACAACGGTCAGCGTAATAAAGCAGACGAACGATGGATCAAAAACATCCGCCGCGCCTCCGAGCTCGAATCGCCCCAGCGTAATGGGCACCTACTTGAAGTTTTCGGTCAATCAGACCGAATGCTTATCGAAAACCGCGATGACGGAAGTAACGTGTTGCAAGCGCTATTCCTGATGAACTCAGGCCAGACCAACTGGCTACTGGCACAGCGCTCGGCCCCAGTCTTGGAGGCTCGTCTAGCAAAGACACCCGAAGAAAAACTCAAAACACTTTATCTCGGATTCCTTGCGCGCGAACCATCGCCAGAAGAACTTGAAATATTACTTCCCGACTTCAAACAAAACCCAGAGAAAGCCCGCCAGCGCATCATCTGGGCCATGCTCAATACCCAGCAATTTTTATTCATCCAGTAACGACGAAAGGACTTCAAAACCATGTATGACGAACTCAACAAACTGGATGAACTCTCACGCCGTAAATTCATGCAATACTCGGCGAAGGCGCTGCTAGGCGTAGGCCTTTCAGCTACGACCACTCCGCTTTGGGCCACACAAACGGTCAAAAAACCGACCGCCCGCAATGTCATCTATATTTATTTAAGCGGTGGCATGAGCCACATCGACACGTTCGACCCCAAGCCCAACTGGAAAGAGCAAGGCCCAGTCTCAACGATCGATACTAATGTCGCTGGCATCCAAATCTCTGAATACCTGCCCAGCCTTGCCAAGCGCATGGACAAGCTCGCAATCATCCGCTCCATGTATTCTAACCAAGGCGCGCACGAACCCGGCACCTACTTCATGCATACCAGCTATGCACAACGCGGCACCATTAAGCACCCTGGTCTCGGCGCATGGCTGAATAATATGTCCGGTAAGACCAACTCCACCTTGCCGGGTAATATTCGGATCGGCGGTAGTAACAATGCGCCCGGCGGTGCAGGCTTCCTCGACTCGAAATACGAACCGCTTCACCTCGGCACTCCAGACTCAGGCCTACCTCATATCCATCGTCACCAAAGCATCGACGAAGCCGAAATGCGTGAACGGCTCGAGCTCGCTCAA
Organism: Puniceicoccaceae bacterium; assembly: GCA_017857255.1. Lineage (GTDB taxonomy): Bacteria > Verrucomicrobiota > Verrucomicrobiia > Opitutales > Coraliomargaritaceae > Lentimonas. Next base: position 31,104 of record JAFMDL010000020.1, read on the forward strand.
ATGATGGATCTATCCTTCCATAAGAAATACCCAGCCAAGCAAGTGCGTGCCTACAGCGATGTCTATGACGAAGCGATCAAGCTGATGAACAGTAAAGACCTCGCCGCATTCGACCTGAGTAAAGAGCCTAAATTGACCCGCGACATATACGGAGAGTCACGCTTCGGCAAGAGTTGCCTACTGGCACGCCGCCTGGTTGAGCATGGCGTACGATTTGTCGAACTCACACTCGGTGGATGGGATACGCACAACGATAACCACGACAACCTCGCTAATCTTACCAATCCACTGGACCAATCCGTCGCGGCACTACTGGACGATTTACACTACCGCGGCCTACTGGATGAGACACTCGTGGTGATCGGTACCGAATTTGGGCGCACCCCAGAGATCAATGCCAACGCAGGACGCAACCACCACCCATCGGCATTCACTTGTGTGCTCGCTGGTGGTGGTATCAAAGGCGGGCAAGTCTACGGCGCAACCGATGCGGGTGGACACTCGGTGGCCGACAACGGCGTAACCGTGCCCGACTTCAACGCCAC
>JAFMDL010000076.1 GCA_017857255.1 Puniceicoccaceae bacterium
ATCACTTACCGTTTATAGAAATGCCAAAATATAATCTTAAAAACCGTCCACCACTCAATTCCGAAACCCAAAAGTCCTTGTTACGTGTTTTGTGGCGAAGTCGGCTTGGTGATTTGCGTGAGCAGAGCTTAATCCGACAAGGTAAAGGATGGTTTCATATTTCCGGCATGGGGCATGAGGCTTTGGCTGCGATTGCGCTGCATCTAGATGAAGAAGATTATGCTTTTCCTTATTATCGTGATCGTGCCTTTTGCACCCAGAGGGGAATGACTGATTACGACTTAGCGTTGGCGTTTTATGCCAAGCGTGAGTCTTCTAGCGGTGGGCGCCAGTTAACTGGGCACTTTAGTGATCGGAGGCTTAATATCTGGAGCCATCCATCGCCTGTCGGTGTGCATCTCTTGCCCGCTTGCGGTGCTGCTTGGGGCATGCAACTGGATGGAAAGTCGAATGTCGTCTATGCGTCGCTAGGTGAGGCATCCGCGCGGCAAGGCGATTTCTTTGAAGCTGTTTGCTTTGCGAAAGAGCGAAAGCTCCCAATGGTGTTTGTCGTCGAGGATAACCGAATCGCAATTAGTACATCTACAGAACGAACAAATCCGATCGCACTCGGTGTGCTAGATCAGAGTGAGTGGCTTCGAGTGGATGGCAGTGATGTCGAGGCAGTGGCAGAAGCAGGTCGGATTGCGGTGGAGCAAGCACGCGCTGGGCGAGGACCTGCTTTTATTTGGTGCGATGTGGAGCGTTTTTCAAATCATTCGAGTGCGGATGATCAACGTATGTATCGCGCGGTTGATGAATTAGAAGAGATGCATGCGCGTGATCCCATTCTTATTTTCCAGAATCAATTAATCGCAGATGGGCTGATGACAGAGCTTGAAGCAAGCGCGCTTGAAGATGAATTACGGGAAGACATTCGTGCAGCTTACCGTGAAGCAAGCGTGCAGGTAGATCCCCTGGCAGGTGAATGTGGTTTACATCTAATTGGGCCGACAACATCACCGCCGCCGGCTGAGATTAAGCTTGATACGTCCTGCCGAATGCTCGATGCAGTTAACCGCACGTTGCATGCGGCAATGGATCGGTTGCCGGATGTAGTCTTTTTTGGTGAAGACATTGCTGACCCAAAGGGTGGGGTGTTTAATTTAACTAAAGGGTTATCAACCAAAGACCCGAGCCGCGCGGTGAATTCGCCGCTGGCTGAGTCGACCATTATGGGTGTTGCGGTCGGTCTGGCTTCATATGGTAAGCGACCATGTTTTGAGATACAATTTGTGGATTTCATTTATCCAGGGTGGAATCAACTGGTGTCGAATATGGCGACTTTGCGCTGGCGTAGTTTTGGTGCATGGAAATGCCCATTGGTTATTTACGCACCTTGCGGTGGCTATTTACCAGGCGGGGCACTGTGGCATAGTCAAGCCGGCGAGGCGTCTTTTGCTCGTGTACCCGGCATTCGTGTGGTCGTACCGTCAACACCGGGTGATGCTGCGGGACTTTTTTGGACCGCCTTACATGGTGAAGACCCAACAATAATTCTGCTGCCAAAGCATTTGATGTGGGCTGAATTACCTGCCCCGTGTGTGGCCGATGCAGTGCCTTTCGGAGTCGCGCGGATCGTGCGGCGTGGTACATTGCTGACATTGGTGGCGTGGGGCAACTGCGTGGAGCTTGTCGAAGAGACACTTGCTGCTATGCAGGTCGACCTCGATGTTGAACTGATCGACCTACGATCAATTGCGCCGTGGGATAAAGACGCGATAGCGGCATCGCTGCGTAAGACAGGCCGATTACTTATCGTGCAAGAGGACAATATTAGTGCCAGTGTTGGGCAAATGATTGTTGCGGAGATGTGTGGTGATCGCGAGATCTTAGAAACATTGAAGGCCCCGCCTGTACTTGTTTCGAAAGCGGATGTGCATGTTGGTTTTAATCCGATTTACGAGTATGCCGCCTTGCCGGATCAAGAGCGCATTGCTGCAGCTTTGGAACGTTTACTTTCGACGTCAATCAACGCATCGCGACAACTCGATGCGGACAATGTTGAAAGTTCCTCTACCCCATCCAGGATTAAAGAATCTATGACTGCTGAATCGACCCCGACGCCGAGCGCGAGTAAGACAATCACTGTTCCTATATTAGGAGAAGGCATTCGAGTTGCTCGCGTTGTGTCGATTTTGAAGCAACCAGGCGATGCCGTGCAAGCAGATGATCCACTCTGTGAAGTTGAGACCGATAAGGCTGTATTTCCAATCGAGTGCGATGAGGATGGCATACTTGGCGAGTGGTTAATCGCAGAAGACGAGCAAGTCTCGGTGGGACAAGAGCTGGTTGCGTTGAAAATAACATCAACTTCAAGTGGGGCGCCTACTGAGAGTTTATTGGCGACAGCACCGAAGCCAGCGGAGTATAAAAATGGGGCTCTCTCGTGGGAGGTGCTGCAGTCGCAGCAGAGCATCCTTCCAGCTACGATTGAAATGGATTGCCTGTGGGAGACTGTTCGCGATGCTCGTTTACGTAGCAAGAAGACCGAGGGTGGCACACTTTCGACTGCGACAATGGCAGCCTGGGCAGTGGTCCAAGCAATGCATAAGCATGAGCGATTCGCATCGGTGATTCGTGGGAGTGAGCTGTTTTATGATCCAGATAGGTTTGATCTTGGTATGGCTGTGGCGCTGCCAGGGGATGTGCTGGAGGCAGCGGTGGTTAAAGGCGCCAATAAAATGGACTGGCATGAGTTTGCAGTTGTATTCAATCAATCACTACGCCGCGCCCGTCATGGTGACGTTGATTCGAAGAATCGAGTAGCGCTTACTATTTCTAGTATGGGAACTTACAACGTGCGCTCTGCGATTCCGATCGTGGTACCGCCATCGATCGCGACGATCTTTATCGGAACGCCATATCGATTACCAGATCCTAAATCAAGCGAAGGTGGCACGATTGAAGTAGCTTCGCTGGTGTTGACCTTCGATCACCGATGGATCAACGGCGTGGGAGCGGCTTCATTTTTGTCAGACGTGCGCAAGGGAATTGAGCAGTTCGATCAAGTCTAGCGCAGTTTAACACTGAAGTAAGTCATGTGCTCAAAATGAAAGATTTGCCGCGCGACAATGAAGCGCAACGATTTGTCTAACTCTCTCCGGGCGATTTCTAGCAATGGAATCGCACTCCATTTGTGCAGTTGCTGAGTCAATTAGCAGGTATGATTGATCGTGCGTTTCAAGTTAGCTTTGATCAGCTGGCTTGTGTGACCGTTGATTCTGTGAGTAGAGTCGTGGTGTGGACAGTTTAGTACGCTAGCCGCTTTTTTTTGCGAAGCGTGCCCCTGAGCGAATCACGCTAAAGTCACTATATGAAATCAGGCATTTTTGTGCGGTTCTTTTTTGTTGTTTGAGTCTGATTGCTCTCGTACTTGCTAGGTGAGTTGGTTGACTGTCAAGTGTGAGGTCTGAGTTCTAATGCGCGTGTACCATATATTTTTATCCATCGTTGTTTTAAGTTGTTCTGTGATGATGCTTGCAGCGCAATCGAGCCGTCCCGGAGCGTGGCGAGTCGAGCATTTGACGGGGGCGCATCGCTTGTCGATTGAGTCTCTTCGTACATTGGTGGTGCCTGCGGAGATGGGCGATCAGTTAAGCGCTGCGGTTGAGGACCTTCGTGATGTATTTGAGCAGCGCTACCGGGCGCAACTGACGGTGCAAGTAGCCTCTGGAGAGCGACCAAAATATGCGATTTATCTAAGAAATTCGGGGCACATAAAGAGTCGCCTTGAGAACGATGCATTTTTAATTCACAGGCAAGGAACGCGTATCTTTATTAACGGTGATGGGGAATTGGGCGCACTCAATGGGGTGTATGCACTGTGTGAGCAGGTGCTGGGTGCACGCTGGTATTGGGCAGAAGACATCGGTTTAGAGTTTGTCGGACCGAAGCGTGACAAGTTTCCTGAAGGTCATTGGTATGAAGAGCCGGCGTATGTGATGCGGCAGTTTTATCCGATGAATGGCGACTTTGGTAGGCGCAATCGCTTGGTGCGGCATTTCAAATTCAATCATGCATTGGCGAAGGTGTTTACGCCTGAACTCTATAATACAGAGCCAGAGGTGTTCTCCGAGGTCTATGGGCGTCGCCGTGCTCCGCGCGGGCATGGTGGTTATGATCCGCAGCCTGACTTTACCGAATCACGTGCGATCGAAATTGCCGCACAGGCCGCATTGACAGCATTTGAGGCCAATCCAGAAGCACGCAGCTTTTCGTTGTCGATCAATGATAATTGTTTGTTCGACGACTCTGAGGCCACGCGCAGGGCGCTTGAGCCGATTAACTATTTTCGGGGTAAGCCGAATTATACCGACCTGGTTTTTGGCTTTATGAATGCCGTTGCAGCGCGTGTCTTTGATCAGGCGTGGGCATGGACCACACCGTCAGGGGAGCCACGGTATTTGACTGCCTTAGCTTATTATTGGACTGAGCAATCGCCCTCGTTTCCAATCCATCCTAGAGTGATGCCAGTGCTGACGGCTGACCGTGCTCAGTGGCATGATCCTGCCTATCGAACGGAGGATCAGGCATTGATTCGTCGCTGGGCGAATTCCGGTGCGGAACGCATTGCAACGTGGGATTATTATTTCGGAGCACCTTATATTTACCCGCGTCAATTTAGCGAATGGATCGCACAGAGCGTTTCTTTCATGGCGGAGAATGGGGTTTCAGTGTTTTTCTCGCAGTTGCCTTCCTCTTGGGGCTTAGATGGTTGTAAGGCTTGGTTGACTGCGCAGTTGTTGTGGAACCCGGAGCAAGATGCTGCAGTCCTCATTGAGGAGTATTATGCGAACTTCTTCGGTGCGGCTGCTGAGCCGATACGTGCGTTTTATGAAACCGCCGAAAGGCACCGCAATCTGAATGAGGGAACGCCGGAGTGGATTAAGTTTTATGAAGATGAATTTAGTATCGAACTTTTTGATACTGAAATCTTGCGAGTACTGCGGGCTTCGATCGAGTCTGCAAAAGACCTGGTGGCAAATGATGCACGCCGCTTGGCCCGCGTCGAGATCGTCTCAGACGCATTCAGTATGACGGAAGCCTATGCCGCACAGCATGCGTCGGGTACGCGTTTAGTCGCGAATGCATTGAATGTATTCATAGATGCGGGAGATGCTGCAGCACTGCCGCAGCAGTTACTACATTATCTTCAGAAGCGAACGACATTCACGGTTCTCAGTGGGCGCTTGTTAGATCAGCCGATGCATGCGCGACTTAAGTCATTTGTCAAATATGCTAAGCTCGATCCTGTCGCATTTGTTGTAGCAGCTATGGCACATGCAGGGGTTGCCATGCCCGCTGCCGAGTTGCATGAGTACGCAGATGCAATGGAGGTCGCCGAGTGGTGGGCGACTGATGAGAAGGCACTCTGCTCCGAACTCGAAAATTTTGAGTTACAGCATGCTGCGACTGAACCGCAGCCGCGTAACTTCCTCGGGCCCGATTTACCTAAAGTGCCGGGTTGGCATTTTGACTTCCGGCCAACAGAGCGTTTGGCGATTGAAGCGGTGAACGATGGTGCCGGTGTTCGTGTGACTGGAGCCGATGTCTTTTCGATCTTTCGCGATGTGCCAGTGGTCTCGGGGCAGCGCTATTTATTGGATGCCAGCATTGCCTATCGAATCAGCCCAGACAACCGCTCACAAATTTGGCTGTCGTGGTCAGATCGTGAGGGCCGCCAGATCGAGCGAAAGTTGCTGTTTCGCTGTCCTACCGGAGATTCTTCTGGGGTCCGGCGAATCGTATTACCGACACGTGTGCCGGATGAGGCGTATACGCTGCGAGTGCGCTTTTATATGTCGCGCCAATATGCAGGCGACTTTTTTGAAGTCCATCAGGCGAATTTTGGTTTGATTGCAAAATAGTCGCGCAAGGCGAGTCATGTGTTGCGAGCAACCCACAGGATCGGGGGAATACGGCCGCTCGTCACCACCGGTTCATGGCTTGTTACAGACCATCCGCGTATTTCGATAGTGTGCATCCACTCTGCCACCGCGTGAGCTTCTGTTTCGCCGCCATCATGTCCGCGATATGCAGTCACGAGTAACAGCCCGTCAGGTTTTAGCAGTTCGCTGGCTGCTCGCAGAGCAGTGAGTGTGGATTTTGGTTTAGTTTGGATTCGTTTATCACTGCCTGGCAGGTAACCTAGGTTGAAAGTGATCGCACTGATCGTTTGCGCATACTGTGAGCAAAGCGATTTTAGTGCCTGCGAGTGGTCGGCGACGAGTAACTCGGCCTGTGGCAGAGAACTAATCGCTTCAATGCGCGCACGTGTCGCGCGAATCGCAGCTTCCTGCAGGTCAATTGCGATCAGATGACCCGAAGAGCCGATGATTCCAGCCATGAAGCTACTATCGTGGCCATTGCCAGCAGTGGCATCCAGTGCTCGATCGCCAGGCTTTAGCTCTGCGCGTAGGTAATCGTGGGCGATGTCAGTAAGGCGCATGGATGGAGGGGTTGAACATGCCGTGGAAACGCGTGATGTCGATTTCTGGATCAAGAGCTTCGCCCGCGAGCAAATGTGCTAAAAACTGACGGACGAGTGCTGGAGCCAAAGAGGCGCCTTTGGAGCCTAGGCCATTAAAAATGTGAAGCCCTCGCTCCGTGGGATGATCGCCGATGAAGGGTCGTAAATCCTGGGTGGTGGGTCGAACGCCAGCGTAATGCTTTTTGACTTTTATGTGGTGTGCCGGGTCGATAAAGGATTGAGCGGATTTAAGCAGCTCGCTCGCACCCGCCGCGGTCTGTTCGTGAGAGCTATCGCCGCTGTCAAAGGTTGCACCCAAGCGGTACGTGCCGTCGCCATAAGGGAGGAGCCACTTCCTGTGATGGTAGATTGCCCGAGGAAGGTTGAGGTCAGGGCACTCGATGACCAGCGTCTCGCCTTTGGCGGGGGTCAACGGTAGCCAGTTGAACCAAGGGTTCAGTTGCATGCCTGTGCCTTCACTAAAGGTAATATGGTCAGCTTGTAAGCCATTATATTCCCATTGATTGCTAGCTTTACGTAAGTCGCTGTAGACGAATCTTTCATCCCGAAAAATTGCTTTATTGATAAAATAGGCGCGGAGCGTTTGCAGCAGCAAAGGGAGGTCAACATGAGCAGCTTGTTTGATCTGAAAGCTACCGTGGCTATCTTCTAGGGCGGGCGGACCATTGCCTGCAGCGATTGATTCGCCAAGCACATTGGC
>JAFMDL010000077.1 GCA_017857255.1 Puniceicoccaceae bacterium
TGCGCCAACCGCGCGATGTCGCTTACTTTAGAACTGGCATCTTAAATCTGTTGCCCGTGCCATTGCAGGAGAGTGCTGCTGCGCATAGCCTGATGCATGGCCTAGAGATGCCATCCACAGAGTATAGTAATTTAAAGTCGTGGGTGATGCGCTGGAAGTCCGCGAATTACAAGGCACCGATAATACGCTCAGTGGCACTCGCAGAGCGTGAGGTAGAGTTTAACCGTTTTTTAGAGCAGCCATCTTTCGCTGAGAGCTTTCGTTGCTTTTGGGGGACAGCACCAAAATGTCGCGACAACCGCCGGACTCGCGTATTAGTCAGTCTTGCTGCGGCGCTTAGCCAGATGTTGCAGAATCAGGAAGCGGCAGACTTTGACCTGTGGACGGGCCGCCTCGCAGTCGAGTGTCATTTTACCGCGCAAACCAAGCAGGACTTACGAGTATTACTCGATGCTCTGTCTGCCAATTCGTATGATGTGGAGGAGTTGGCTTATCATTTACTGGTAGATGCCCCTGAGCTGGACCATAAAAATGTGCGGAGCTTTATCGATCGCTATGGCGATCAGCTTTCTTCGTTAGCACCTAAATTTGCTCTTAGTATGCAGTTTAGAGCGTCCTGAGCTAGCGCTCGAGAGTCTCTTCAATTGCGTTTTGCTGACGGGCAATATCGTGCAGTGTGACGATACCTAGTAGCTTGGTCGGATCCTTGCGACTCACGATAGGCGCCTGTAGTACGTCTTTGATCACCAGTGTATTGGCAGCGTCGCGAATCGAACTGTCTGGGTAAATTTCGATGATCTTGTGACCCTCGATCCACTGACTGATCAATTGATCGTCACTCGCTGCGACCATTTCCTCGAGCTCGTGGTGGGTGATCACGCCGAGTAGTGCTTGGGAGTTGAGTTCCGAGACGACGGGGTAGCCATGATGCTCGTGGCCACTTTCGTTGATGCGGGCCAAATTTCCGTGAGCATTGCAAGAGCCGACAACAATGCGCGCATCGTGCGTCATGATGGTACTGACAGGGAGATTACGCCAGTCCTGCTCTCCCCGATAAGCCGGTAGCTTTTTTAGGCTGATGCCGTCTTGTAAAAGTAAGGCATCGTAAATTGGGATTGGCCGAAGTTTCACTGAAATAATATAGGCGAGGAAATTACCTACCATTAGCGGGAGAATCAGTGAATAATTGGTAGTCATTTCGAAGATGATGATCACCGAAGTCATTGGACAGCGAATCACGGCGGCGAAGAAGGCGCCTGTCCCGAGCAGTGCAGCCCCCGCGGCCACCGAGGGCTCAGCTCCGAAGAAGTGCACCAGTGAGACGCCAAACAGGCCGCCAAGCATACTACCAATAAAGATCACTGGAGCAAAGATGCCGCCACTACTGCCCGAGGCATAGCAGACGGTAGTCGCCAGAATTTTACCCACGAGTAGTAGCAGCAGCACGTACCAAGTGAGATGCCCATTCAGTGCCGCATTCAAGTCGGCGTAACCGATGCTGAATACACCTAGGTTCCCACCACTCAGGTGTAGCACCGTCACGCCCATCAGGCCGACACTCAGTCCGCCGAGTGCAGGTTTTGCCCATTGTGGAATACTCTGCCATTGTTTAAAATGAGCACGCAGGTAAAGCAGCAAGCCAGTGAAGAAATGCCCCAGCAGCGCTGCCGCTGGCCCCAGTAGTAAGCAGACCAGCATCCACCACGATGTGTGAAAGTAGGTATTAGCTGCCTGCAGTGCAGCATGTTCGCCTAGTAAGGTACGCTCGACTACCGCCGCGACGACCACTGCTATCAAAATACCGCCAAGCGCCTTACTGCTAAAATTGTCGAGCAGTTCTTCAAAAACAAAAGTGATTGCTGCGATCGGGGCATTGAACGCGGCCGAGATTCCGGCGCCCATGCCGACTGGGATCATCGCCTGCACACGTAATTTGCCTAGGCCAAAGAAGCGGCCTAGTTTAGAGGCCACCGCACTGCAGATATGAACTGTCGGCCCTTCGCGCCCAAGACTATTACCAAATGCGACCGAAATCGTGCCTATAATGAAGCGCCAAAACGCCTCTGAGGATTGAATCACACCGAAATTCTGATAATAAGCCGCCTTCGTTTGTGGAATACCCGAGCCGCTCGCAGTCGGCGAGATATAGCGAATCATCAAGCCCACGATCAGACCTGCAAATGCAGGCGAGAGGATCATGGCGGGAATGGCCCACAGCCCAAGACCTTTATAAAAAGTGAACAGCGCCTCAAAGATACTCGTAATTGCAAGGTGAAAGCTGACTCCTACCAGACCGCACAGCACCCCCGCGCAGATGCATAGCATCAAAAAGCGTTGAGAATCATCAAAGCGTCCACGCATCCAATTTGGTAAATTATTCGGGCTAAAGCGTTCCCTTTGCATGTGTGATTCAGTAAAAATAAAAAGCTATTAGATCAGGCACTCTATAGCGCTGACGTGTATTGCAAAACTCTTATATGAATGCACGGAAGAAATTTTAAAAAATTACTTGGCAAGTGCTGAAACACACCTACAGTCCCGATCTTCTTTATTGGTGAGATATGCAAGTGGCTAAAGCACGCAGACTGTAAATCTGTTCTCTTTGAGTTCGCTGGTTCGAATCCGGCTCTCACCACCATTTTAAAAACCGCTTTCCGAAGCGGTTTTTTTTGGTGCATTGAGTCGGATGAAGAGCCAGCCGCTGGTTGTTCCGATGCCCTTCGGGCTCGGCCTTGACGGCTGCTAGCCTAGGAAGGCGAAGTGGGCGGAGCAGGGGCGAACTGATTAGTTGCGAATTGACGAGGCGCACAAATCCATCATTGATGAGTTCTTCACGCGGGTGTCGTATAACGGCTATTATGTGACCTTCCCAAGGTTGAGACGAGGGTTCGACTCCCTCCACCCGCACCACGTTGTGGCACGACTTCCGTTCGTCTCACCTGCGGTGGTCCGGTTCACTTCGTGCCCGGTCATGTCGGCCTGCGGCCTCGGAACGACTCCCTCCACCCGCACCACGTTGTGGCACGACTTCCGGCTGTATGCCAAGTTGGAATTGTTCGCCAGAGAAGGCGTGGGCGAACTGGCTCTAGGGGCCGACTTTTTGGAAACGAACGAGCATCATTCAAGTTGTCCTGATTTGATGTTTTTTGTGCTTATTTATAAATTGGCACGAGGGATGCTTGGTAGTTGCAAGTTCGTGTGTATCGCGGGCTAGCTGAACTCTGATTTTCAGGGGTTGGCCTGACTTAATTCCAACTAAACTAAAACAACCAGACAAAATATAATCATGAAGATTAAGAAAACCCTTCTCGCTTTGCTGCTTAGCAGTTCGGCGTTTTTGCTAGCCGGCACAGTCGGTGCGCAAGAACTCCCTGTTGCTGAGGCAGCTGAAGCTGTGGCTGATGCGGTATCCTTTGAAGACGGCTATGCCGCTTTTATGGACTCGCCCGGTGCAGCTTTCTTTACAATCAGTAACTTATGGTTGCTCATCTCTGCAGCATTGGTGTTTATCATGCACCTCGGGTTCGCGACTGTTGAGTCTGGTTTAAGCCAGGCAAAGAATACAGTGAACATTCTATTTAAGAATGTATTCATTATCTCCATGGGTATTTTGACCTATGCACTCTGGGGCTTCAATGCGATGTATCCTGGATTTGCTGAGGGCTCTGCTGGAGTATTTGCAATGGGCTCTTGGTTCGATGTGGATGCTTCGGTTGCAATGATGACTGCAGAATATGCAGACTATACATGGTACACTGACTTCATCTTCCAAGCGATGTTTGCTGCGACTGCTGCGACGATCGTATCGGGTGCAGTTGCTGAACGCGTGAAGCTTTCTTCGTTCATGATTTTCGCAACTCTGCTTGTTATGTTTGCATATCCGATCACTGGCTCATGGCAGTGGGGTGGTGGCTGGCTCTCTGCACGCGGCTTCTACGATTTCGCGGGTTCCTCGCTAGTGCATGGCTTTGGTGGTTTCGCAGCATTGGCTTGTGTGATTGTGCTCGGCCCTCGTGCTGGTAAGTATGTCAATGGTCAGATCCGTCCGATTCTTGGTCACAGCATGCCGCTTGCGACAATTGGTGTTTTCCTTCTCTTCCTAGGTTGGTTCGGCTTCAACGGTGGTTCGGTTTTGAATGCAGATCCTTATCTTGTATCTCTAGTATTCGTAACAACAGCGCTAGCTGCTGCGGGTGGTGCAATTGGTTCGATTATCACATCATGGTTGTTCCTCAAAAAGCCTGATCTTTCTATGGCTCTGAATGGTATCCTTGCCGGTCTTGTCGGTATCACTGCCGGTGCTGACTCCATCATGCCTTTCTGGGCAATCATTACCGGTCTCATTGCTGGTGTTCTCGTAGTCTTCTCCATCATCTTCTTTGATAAGATCAAGATTGATGATCCAGTCGGTGCGATTTCCGTCCATGGTGTGTGTGGTATTTTCGGCACACTTGCTGTGGCGCTCTTCAGCGACGCTGCCGGGTTCGGCATTCAGCTGATCGGTACACTTTCGGTTGGTGCCTTCGCTTTCGTCTTCGGACTAATTGTGTTCGGTCTGCTTAAGGTAGTCATGGGTGTGCGTGTTTCTCCTGAAGAAGAGGCTGAAGGTCTCGACATCGGTGAGCACGGTCAAGAAGCTTATCCTGACTTCGGCACTGCGCGTACTCGCTAATTAAGCCTAGCCAATTAGAACTAAAAAACTTAAATTACATTATTATGAAATTGGTAAAAGCAATCATCAAGCCCTTCAAATTAGAAGAGGTAAAAGAAGCACTCGCAGATATCGGCATCGAAGGGATGACGGTAACTGAGGTAAAAGGTTTCGGTCGCCAAAAGGGGCATACTGAAATCTATCGCGGTAGTGAATACACTGTAGATTTTCTACCTAAAGTAATGATCGAAATCGTCGTTGACGATGCAGATGCTGAAAAGACCTCGGATGCAATCGTCAAGGCTGCCAAGACTGGCAAGATTGGTGATGGCAAGGTCTTCATCATCCCAGTCGAAACTGCAATTCGTATTCGTACCGACGAGTCGGGTGCAGAAGCTTTGTAGTCTTATCTGAGACGACTCGCTGTATTTCACCGGCCATCCTTTTATAAGGGTGGCCGGTTTTTTGTGGGTGTTGCCAGTGACTGAGTCTAACAAGGCGATTCGTTTATATAAAATGTTTGAGTGTTATGTGATGCTTGAAGCGACCGCGGTCGACGCCGAGCTCGTCCTTCCCCAAAAGATTCGCGGCAGGTTGGCAATTACTTATAGTTGCTGGCCTTATATTATTTTTGTGAGTACATGTATTAATTTTACTCATAGGCTTGAGTAAAAAAATAACTTGTTCAACTGAGCGGTGTGCCCTTCTGTGTATGTTTTTAACTACCCAAATAATAATAATGAAGAATGTACTCCGTTTTATTTCGCTTCTGATGCTGTTGTTGGCACCAGGTTTTTTATTGGCTCAAGAAGCCGCTGTGGTCGATGTCGCCGATCAAGTGGTTGCCGTGACTGCCAGCGCTGACAGTGGTAACACTGCATGGATGCTGACTGCGACAGTGTTGGTGTTGTTTATGACATTGCCGGGTTTGGCATTGTTCTATGGCGGCCTAGTGCGCGCGCAGAATGTGCTCTCCGTGCTGATGCATTGTTTTGCGATTGCATGTCTGGCTTCGGTCCTATGGGTCGGCGTTCTATACAGCATTGCATTTGCTGATGGCTCTAGTTGGGTCGGCGGGCTGTCGAAGGTTGGCCTGCAGGGGGTTGGACTGGAGAGTCTATCCGGTGATATTCCGGAGACTGTATTTGTGATGTTTCAAATGACGTTTGCGATTATTACTCCAGGATTGATTGTCGGCGCGTTTGTGGAGCGCATGAAGTTTACTGCTATTTTGCTGTTTACGGCTCTTTGGCTGGTAGTGGTCTACGCGCCTGTGACTCATTGGGTATGGTCTGAGGGCGGCTGGTTGTTTGCTCGTGATACCATTGATCTTGCTGGTGGTATCGTGGTGCACGCGACTGCGGGTGTCTCTGCGCTGTTATTGGCTTACTTTGTTGGACCACGCGATGGCTTTCCAAAGAAACTGCATGTACCGCATAGCCCGGGCATGGTGATGATCGGTGCGTCGATGCTGTGGGTCGGCTGGTTTGGTTTTAATGCGGGTAGCCAGCTTGCAGCAAATGAATCTGCTGGGATGACTATGTTAGTCACCCATATTTCAGCTGCGGTTGCGAGTTTGACTTGGATGACCATTGAGTGGATCAAAACTGGTAAGCCGGGCCTCGTTGGTATTGTGACCGGAATGGTTGCGGGATTGGCGACGATAACGCCTGCTTCAGGTCAAGTTGGGCCGTTGGGAGCGATCCTACTCGGATTCTTGGCTGGGGTTGTTTGCTACTTCATGTGTGGTGTGGTGAAGGAGAAGATGAAAATCGATGATACCTTGGATGTCTTTGCAGTGCACGGTGTCGGCGGTATTATGGGTACAGTGCTGGTTGCGGTGTTCGGCACTGCGGCGTTTGGCGGTTTAGGTGAATTCAACATGGGTGAGCAACTTGTCACCCAGGTGATCGCGCTTGCAGCTGTCGTCGCATGGTCTGCAGTGGGCACAGTGATCATTGTGTTTATTTGCAAAATGACCACAGGCTTGCGTGTCGACCAAGAAGTCGAGCATACTGGGCTAGACCAAGCCGAGCATGGTGAAACTGCTTATCATTTCGAATAGTTGTCTAAGTTACGCTATCATCAATTAAACCCAACTGAATGAATTATTATGAAATTAATTAAAGCTATCGTTAAGCCGTTTAAACTCGAAGATGTGAAGGATGCACTTGCTGAGGTTGGCGTCGAGGGTATGACAGTGTCGGAGGTGAAGGGGTTTGGTCGTCAAAAGGGCCATACTGAGATCTACCGTGGCAGTGAATACACGGTTGATTTTCTACCTAAAACGATGCTTGAGGCAGTCGTTGATGACGACATTGTAGATGTCGCTGTGAAGGCAATCGTTACTGCTGCGAAGACCGGCAAGATCGGCGACGGCAAGGTGTTTGTGATTCCCGTCGAGAGTGCGGTACGTATCCGCACCGACGAAGAGGGCGGCGAGGCATTATAAGTCTGATTTGCCTATTCCGTGTTATTTCAAACGGTCATCCCTT
>JAFMDL010000021.1 GCA_017857255.1 Puniceicoccaceae bacterium
CGTGTAGTACCATGAGTGACTTTATTTTTCAATCAGCATGGGTATTGGCTCTACTGCTTTTGGCACTGCCTTTATGGTGGTTGCTCGCTTATGCGCGTACCCGCCGAGTGGAGCTAATCGATGCGATGGGCGGAGGGATGAGCACCCACCGTGTGTTACGTGATCATCTGCGTGTTGTAGCCTTTATACTGTTAGTCTTGGCACTAGCTCGGCCGGGCTATGCACCCGAAAAATTGTCGATTTCACGCACTGGCCGCGATGTAGTTTTTGCCTTAGATGTGTCACAGAGTATGTTGGCAGAAGATGCCTCACCTTCACGCTTAGAAGTTTGCAAGCAGGCGGTGCGCGATACTTTAAAGACTTTTAGTAATGAACGCGTAGGCTTGGTCGTATATGCTGGCAGTGCGACGATACTGTGCCCTTTGACTTATGATTACGATTTTGTGCGCTACATGTTAGAGCAAGCACATACGCGCACTGTGGATTTTGGTGGAACGACACTGCAATCGGCGGTTGATAAAGTTGTCGACCAGGTATTCATGGCCGATCGATTTGGTATGCAAGACTTGGTGGTGCTGACTGATGGCGGTGATCGCGGGTCTCAGATACCAGCGATGGTTGAGTTGCTCAACGATAGTGGTGTCGGTCTATTACTTGTAGGTGTTGGTAATTCTAAGGAAGGGGTTCCAATACCAATCGTCGATGAAGAGGGGGTGCGTAGTTTATTAAGATCTAATGAGGGCATTATTTATACAAAGCTAGTTGATGTGACACTTCGCGAACTTGCCAGGCTTAGCAGTGATGCAGAATATGTACCAGTGGGTACGCAGGTATTTGACCTCGGCCAAATCTATGCGGGTTATGTTATTGAACGGGACGTGTCTTCGCCTGTTGAAGGTGAGGGAATCTTGATTTATCAGCAAGCAGCTGTGTTTTTGTTGATCCCCGCACTTCTGTTATTACTACTTTCCGAGTGTTGGGGTGCGCATGGCCTGCGCTTTGGACATTCATTGGTAATGATTGCTCTATTGGCGATGAGCTTGCCGGAGAGTCGAGCTGCCGCAGCATCAGACGCGCAATTTACTGAAGCCTCGAAATTGTATATCGATGGTGCTTATGCAGGTGCATTGGAATTATTTGATGAGGTTGCGAATAAGGCTGATATCCTCTCCTTTGTTGCAGTGGATCTTGCGGCGATTGAGTTCAATCGCGGGTTATGCTTTTTGGCACTTTCGAAAGCAGAGAGTGAGGTGTCTCCGCAATTAGGTTTAAGTCATGCACAACAAGCGCAGTTAGCATTTTTGGCGGCGAAACGCTATGCCCCGGATTTAGAGCGTTCGGGAATTCGACTGGAGTCGACTGCGGAATGGATCAATCAGTTGCAGTTGCGCATCGCCGCAGAGGATCAAGCGCAAGAAGACCTACAGTTATTACTGCAGCAACTAGTCGAAAGGTTACAGGCTCTGCTTGCCGAGCAGCAGGATTTACGTCAAACTGTAGTAGATGATGATATGAATCATCGTCATTCTGAAGATAAGCAGGATCTGCCACGAGTCACACAGATAGAAAATAACAATGTCGCTGGTAGTAGCCCATTCGTTTATCAGAAACTACAATTAGAGTTAAAAGCAGAAGCGAAAGGTATCCTCGTTCGCATGAAAATCCTGAATACAAAAATGACTCCTGCAACTAAAGAGGGTATGCCTAAGATGGAGAGCTTATTGACGGAACCGTTTAAGCTTATGGAAAAGGTACCGGCTGTTATGCAGCAGGCGAGTGGGTTACTTGCTAATCGGACTTCGTGGGCTGCGGCAGATGCGGAGCAAAGGATAGCCGAGTATTTAATCGAAGAGATTTTAAGCTTATTAAATAAAAGTTCATCCGAAGAGTCTGATGAAGATCAGATGGATGAATGGGATGAAGATGGTGAATATGACTATTCAGATGCGATGGATGAAAGTATGATGAGCTCGATGCCGATGGAGGGCGATTTAGCTGCAGGAGGTAAGATCCAAGCATTACCTGTTCCGAATTATTCGGCAGAGGAGATTCTGATGCAGGAGCAAGGTAGCCTTCAGTTCCGTCAACAGCAACGCGCTAAAGCCAACGCGGGTAAAGTGAAGGAAGATTACTGATGAATAAGATTTTCGCTTTATGTGTAACTTTGTTTGCTTGGTATCCAATGACTCAGGCAAGCGAGCTGATTGCGCCTATTGATTTGAATGAAGTACCAGTGGCTGATACTGCTTTATTAGAGTCTATAAAAGTACCAATTGAGATGGTGAATCAAAGTTGGTTCACTGATCGTATCGGCACAGCGATGATACATTTTGCGGAAATGGTCGAGGTTCCAAAGGTATTGCCACCTAATGTGCCTGGTGTAAGATGGATTGATGTCGAAGTACGCGATACTTCCCACTCAGAATCAAGCAAAGCAACTGCGATTGTTCGCTTCCTTTTAAGTGAGACAGGAGTCGTCACATTCCCTTCACTAGAATTCTTCAGTCAGACGAAGCAGTACCAGTCAGAGCCAGTGCAGCTATCAGTAAGTACAGCCGTAAATTCTGATTCGATGAAACTAACGCTGAAGCCTACAAAGCTAAAAGTTTACGAGGGGGAGCCGCTGCAGATAGACATGACATGGCAGTGCGATTTGGATGCCAGTCGCTTACAGGCACTGAATTATTCCCCCTCTTTTTTCAGTGATCCAGATGTTAAGATAGTGGTTCCGCGCTCGACTGAAACTGAGCAACAGCAGGTGGGTTTACCAGTCGGCGGACGTCGAGTCATTGCGAAACGCACTTTGAATGAAGGGGACAAAAATGCATTGGGAACGGTGGAGTTGCCACTGTTCCTGCAATTCATGCAACCAGGTATATATACTTTGCCTGCGACGCGCCTGGAGTGTGCTTATTTAGCAAAAGGCAGCCATCGACAATTTGGTCAATATGCAGCTCATTTTAATAATAGTTTATTTGCTCCAGAGGAAGACATCTTACGCTATGAACGTTTGTTTGTGAGCACACCTGCGGTTGAGATCGAAGTCTTGCCGTTGCCTGAAGAGGGGCGCATGCAGAGTTTTAGTGGTTTGTTTGAACCTGTTAGGTTGGCAGTTGCGGTCACTCCAAATCAATTGAAAGTGGGCAACTTAATAACGGCAGAGTTAGAAGTGTCCTGCGCCGCACCGCATGGAATGATTGATTTGCCAGTGCTGAGCCAGCAGCAGGCCTTACGTGGTCATTTTCTCGTTGATGACGATTTGGGACGCCTTTGGCGTGCAGACGGTACTACCTTTCGTTGTCGCTTGCGCGCATTAAGTACCAACATTGAAGCATTTCCTGCTTTGCGTATACAAACATTCGATACGAAACTAGGTGCGTATGTAATGCGCATGACCGAGCCTGTAGAGTTGAGAGTTGAGGCGAATGATGGTCAGGAGTATATAGATCTGAGCATGTATAAAGGCGTCTCGGTCACCTTAAGTAAACAGTCAGATGGAATCTGGCATAATCTGAAAGCAAATAGGATGAATGATTTAATGAATAGTGTCGTCATATGCCTAGCATCATGGTTTTGGCTCTGGTTGTTGTTTGGAGTAGTCATTTTTTTACTACTCTTACCTGTCATAGGTGAAAGTCGCCGTTGCTCAATGGATCTGCAATATCGTGCACGTACTCAGGCTTATACAGCTTTTCGCAAGTTGCCTGAAAATGCTCCAGAAAAGTGGTCTGCTTTTTTACACTTTCTAGCTGTGAGTTTTGGCTCGAAAGGGTCGTCATGGACGGTGGGTGATTCTAAAGCAGCACTACGCCAAGTTAATCTAGATGAAGATGAAATTAACTCTGTACTTAACTTGCACGGTGAGGTTGATGCCGAAGTATATAGTGCTGCACGGGAGCCAGCTCAAATGAAAGCACTCAATGGAGTTGCGAAGCGGATTCTTTATTTAGTGGGTAAGACTAGCATGGTACTTTTGTTGATTGCTGTTAGCTTACCACAACAGGTCTGGGCATCTAGTTGGACTGATGCCGAGGCATTATTTGAACAAGCGCTTGGGGAAGAAGTAGGCAGTGAGAAAGCCCGAGCACTATATGTGGAATCGGCCCTCAATTTTGAGGCTGTGGCAGAGTCTGGAGAACGGCCTGGCCTAGCTTGGTACAATGCGGCTAATTCGTGGTTTAAAATTGGAGCTCTGGGTCGTTCGATTGCCGCGTATCGTTATGCTTCGATATATCGTCCCTTTGATTCAGATTTAGCAGACAACTTGGCGGCAGCGCGGGCACTGACACTGACTGATGTACCAGTTAATTCTGCTTGGTACTCACGTTGGCCAACAGCTTGGGTGAAAGCGCTATTACTTGTTTTCCTGTGGATATTTGGTGGCATGCTGTTGCTGTACCTGAGGTATCGTGGTCGTTGGTATGGGGTAGGGGTATGCTGCGTATTTGTACTGTGTGGCGTACTGTGTGGCTTTTGGGGGACTTCTGTTATTTTTGCAGAGCGCTTTGGTGTGGTAATTGTGGATTCAGTTATTGCGCGTAAAGGGCCTAGTTATGCATATGCGCCTGCCTTCCATGAACCATTGCGCGATGGTGTCGAAT
Source organism: Puniceicoccaceae bacterium (assembly GCA_017857255.1). Taxonomy (GTDB): domain Bacteria; phylum Verrucomicrobiota; class Verrucomicrobiia; order Opitutales; family Coraliomargaritaceae; genus Lentimonas. The sequence goes on from JAFMDL010000021.1 coordinate 4,602, forward strand.
TTAGCGTTAAAGAAATTCGTGGGGGATGGGCACTGGTGGAACTAACGGATCGTCGCACGTGTTGGTTATTGATCAGTCAAGTACAGTTAACCTAAATTCAGTTAGCTTTGTAGGGAATGGAATTCTTGGTGAAACTCATGAACTATGATACTGATAGTTGTGATCTCAATGTAAATCTGCTATTTTATAGTGTGATTTAAAAAAGTAGAGACGGATACATTAATACTCTTTAACTTGATAGGTATTAGCATCTAATTCACAATCGTCATTTGCTTTAAAGTTTCACTTGGACTTACCGAGAATTTAGTTAGATTAATCACTACCTTAATCCTCGATACGTTATTTTGAATGAATTTAACTCCCGAATTATACGCAGCGATTTAAAGAAAGTAGTTTATTATGCCTAAAGAGACATTAGTGGAATATTCACCAGAGGAGTGGGAGTACTTACGAGAACGTTTTTCAGAATCGGTTTTGAATGACACTCTGATTGCGGTATTGGGTCAGAATGTGGGCATCTCATGGCCATTTAAGGGGAGTGATGAAACACCCTTGAAGTATATTGCATTTGATTTTGAAGAACTGCAGAGAGTCCCCGGCTTAATTAGTAAGAAAAGCCGTATTAAGGCGCTGATGAATATTCTTCGTGAAACACTCGCTTTTGATGATCCGTTTTCTGAGATGGTTGATAGCGCAATTGCAGAAAGCGAAGAGGACCATGCTTTTGAAAATAGATTAGAAAAATTGGGTATCACAGGTGATTATCCTGCAGAGTTAATTCATTTCTCTTCTAAAACTAAAGAGACACTTAGAAATGAAAAAGTTGAGACGCTGCTTGGAGCAATTCATTTTGGTCAAAAAATGGCTGGTAATATACTCATCAGTGATGATTTAAATGCATTCTTAAATGGTTTAGCTCATGCTGATGTAGAGAGTCTCACTGAGTATCTGCCGTACCGTAGGGCAGATCGTAAATTACATCTTGCAGAGGCGGTTGGTTTGATTGCTCGTGATCTTGATAAATCGGTGCAATTGGAGCTATTGAGTCAAGCTGGTCATGCGTTGACTGAAGAGGAAGAGGGGCTACGAAATAGTTCGAGTCAGTCGATTGATGCATCTTTAAAATTAGCTATGGAGCATTTTGATGCGCTGTGTGAGTGGTTTCCTCGCGAAGCCCAAGAATTAAAAGACTGCGCTGCCACTGGCTCAGCTGAACGTTATTTTATTCCTATTAACGAAGCTCGTCGTGAATGTGTCGCGGTGACTCTGGCGCATGCCAAATTCGGCATTTCTGCTTCTTCAGACCAAGGAATCTTAGGTAGGATTTCTGGTATTTTTAGGCGCTGATTCTTGCTATTTTTAGATCTCGCGGGCTGCTAGGTAAACTCGCTCTACGCGTTTTGTGATCGAACAAAGCACTTCCCAGGGAATGGTCGCTGCTGTGTTGCTAAATTCGCTTGCAGTGATTTCAGCATCTTTATTACGGCCGATCAGGGTGGCTCGATCGCCCGGAGCGATGGGGTGGTTTAACTCGCTAATGTTAACAATGGTTTGATCCATCGTGACACGTCCCAAGATTGCACAGTGTTGCCCATGGATGAGGACTGAGCCACTATTACTTAATTCGAGTGGAATACCATCGGCGTAGCCTGCAGTAAGAACTGCGATTCGGCTATTGTGCGCTAACCTGTAAGTGCGTCCGTAGCTGATGTCTGTGCCCTTGGGTAATTCTTTGATGATACCAACACGGGTATGGAAGCTAAATACTGGCTCTACAATAACGTCTCCAAGAATCGAGTTTGGGTAGGGAGGGATGCCAAATTGAAGTAGGCCGACACGCACCGCGTTAAAGAGGTCGTCGTCGTTCAATGAATTCAGGCTGGCTGAGTTATCTGCATGTATTAGCAGGTCGCTGGTGTCAGTGTGCTGCAGTACTGCCTGGAAATTTTTACGCTGCAGGTGGGTAAAGGCTGGATCTGTGTCGGCGCTAGAAAAGTGTGTATATATACCAGCGAGTTTAAGGTGGGGCAGGGCATGAATGGTTGCAAGGAGTGCGTGCGCTTCGGTATGCCAGACGCCTAATCGACCCATTCCAGTATCAATCTTCAAATGCACTTGTATAGAAGCATTGTGTTTATGACCGAGTGCATTGAATCGTTTTGCCTCTTCATGGGTGCTGATGGTAGCGATGAGATCGTAGTCGACTAGGTAGTTGTCTTCTTCCGGGAGTAGTGGGCTCAGCACTAAGATGGGCCATCCTTTACCCATGTGACGAATGTCGGCGGCCTCATGCACATTAGCCACGGCAAAATAATCAACACCACTTTGCATGAGGCGCCGCACCATCTGTGGCATCCCATGCCCATAGGCATCCGCTTTAACTACAGATACGTAGCGCACATCATTAGGAAGTGCTGCTTGAACACATTTTAAATTGCGCTCAAATGCGGCGAGATTGATCTCTGCCCAACAACGATGTGGTGAGTTGTGAATTTTGAATTACAAATTAGTGGTGACTGCTCGGTGGCGCTCAGGCGTCCATTTCTGAAATACATTGATGCCTGATGAGTAAAGTTCAACAGAGTCGCAGGGCGCTAAAAGGTGTAGGACTTCGGGTAATCGTTGTGGACTATATGTGAGGGTAGTGGCATAAGGCGGCGGCTTTTGCCAGCCCTTACGCTGCGGCAAGTGAAAGAGTCTGCCAGTCCAGTTGGCGATGCTCTCGTCGTCTACAACATCCGTGGAACCTAGCGCCCCACCGTTTATTTTTACGGCATTCCAAGCACCTTTTTTCCAGTCCGACACAAGCAGTGCATGGGTGTTGCTAGGAGCGTCTAAGCAGATGAGTGACGCACTCAATTGCAGGCTATTATATGCAAAGTAATTTGCAGAAGTAGGGTTTAATCGGCTCCAAGTTTCAATGGCCATTGCACAGAGACGTAACCCGAGCACCGAACCAGGCCCTTCACAGTAGATGAAGCTGCATATTTCAGCTAGGCTTAATTGCGCGGCTTTGAGTGTTGTTTCGACAGCTGGGAAGAGGCTTTCAAGAGGTGCGCCGTCTTGTTGTGTTATAGCGAGCCAGCATTGGTCTTGACCAAGCACGCCCACAAACACCGACGAACCGCTCCCGTCAATGACGAGTGCAGGTGTATTTAAGTCAGCGTTAAAAGGTTTCGCTTGCATGAGCCGAATATCAATGCATCGCCGATAGGCTGGCAAGTTGAGAGTTCGTTGATTGTGGAATCTGCTCAATCGAATGGGACTGAAGACTGACTCAGCATTAAAAGCATAAATAGGCTAAATCCATTAAAGCATGAATGAAAGCAAATGGCCGTTAGGATATTACCTGAGCGCTCATAGACCCTAGCCAGAACAATACCGACGACCACAAGGGGTAAAAGAGACATTAAGTTCCCGTGCATCAACGCGAAAAAAGTACCACTGATTATCTGTGCGGGCAGTATATTAGTCTGACTTTTTAGAAAGCGGTAAATGGCCCCTCTAAAAATGATTTCCTCGACTATTGGAGCTAGGGCCACGGCGAAGATGACCAGTAATATCATTGCAACAGGATCCCCACCTTGAGTGAAGAGTGTGACTAGCTGCTGCGGAGGGAATTCACCGATGATGCCTTGCTCTTGTAATATCTTAAGAAAGACAGACCACAAGTAGGCTACGATCCAAATGATTGGCAGATAACGAATAAACTGTGGGATCACCTGGCGGATTGCTTGCCACGCTTGGATCTTCTGGCTGTTTAAGTGCCCAGCAAAATTACCGGGGTAGAAGCGCCGTAAGCCATAGAAGGCGGCCAGTAATGGTAACTGTAGTAACAACACCGCCAACACTGCCATCCACGGGGTGAGTGGAGTTTGATCTGCTATGTTTGTTGCAGTTTCGCCCAATTGGATAGATTCCTCAGTTGTGAGCGTTAGCTGGTTTGGGCTAAGGAATTGTATCAATTGCCCAACAAGGACCTGTATTATGATTACGCTAAGAACCATGGTACAGAGAAAGATGCCAAAGTTGATCCAGCCAATCGGCCATGCCCGTACATTTTCTTCAGGGATGTAACGGCGGCTAATTAGCTGTAGGTGCAGAATCCACAGCGTTAGACTGGCCGCGAGTATTCCTATCACGATGCATGCTGCAACAATTGCAGCAGTGTCCATTTCGACAAGCATTTTAGGTAATGATGGACTGACCGTCGTAGACAGGTTTACCCGCCACAAAGGTCGCCTTTACAGCGCCCTTTAGTGATTTTCCGTGCCACGGACAGTTACGCGATTTACTGTAAAATTTGCTAGCGTCGACCGTCCACGCTTCATTTGGATCAAATAAGCAGATATCTGCAGTTGCACCAATGCTGAGAGTGCCTGCCTGTAATTTACAGATCGCTGCTGCTTTATTTGTCATGAGAGCGATAACTTCACTCAAGGTGAAACGTTCACTATGATAAAGTGCTTGTAGCGATGCAGCCAGTGAAGTTTCCAGGCCGATCATGCCGGTCGGCGCATGGTCGAATTCACAGTCCTTTTCAGTTTCAGTATGTGGAGCGTGGTCCGAAGCAATACAATCCAATGTCCCATCTTTAAGGGCTTCGATTACTGCCTTGCGATCCGCATCGGTACGAAGAGGTGGATTGACTTTAAGATTGGTATCGTAGTCATGCAGGTCTGCATCGATAAATTCGAAGTGGTGTGGGCATGCTTCAGCAGTGACCGGTGCATTGCGCTCCTTAGCCCGGCGAATAATATCGATCGAAGTTTCCGAGCTTATGTGCTGCATGTGAATGTGCGCGCCAGTCAACTCAGCCAATAGAACATTACGAGCGACCATAATGTCTTCCGCCGATTTAGGCCAGCCGCGTAGGCCGAGCCGAAGCGACCATTCACCTTCGTTCATCACAGCGCCCTCGGTTTGTGTCTCGTCCTGACAGTGGTCCATGATGGTGAGATCAAACATTTTGGCATATTCAACCGCGCGGCGCATGATTTCATTGCTTTGCACACATTTACCGTTGTCAGTCATCGCGACAACACCTGCCTTTTTCAATTGCCCCGTGGGAGCAAGGCATTTGCCTTCCATCTCTAAAGTTAAGCAGCCAGTGGGATAGACATGAACGATCGCATCCCTTGCGACTTTATCTTGGATTCGCTGAATAGTACCAGCATTGTCGCAGACTGGGCTGGTGTTCGGCATGCAAATGACAGAGGTGAACCCGCCGGCTGCCGCCGCAGCAGTGCCGGTGCGTATGCTTTCCTTATGAGTTTGTCCGGGGTCGCGAAAATGGACGTGAATATCGACAAGACCAGGAGCGACAACCAAGCCTGTCGCATCGATTTTTTTCGCAAAGCGTTGTTGCTCCTCACTCAGGTTATTTGAGATTTTACCATCGATGACGTACACGTCGCCGATGGCGTCGCGACTATTCGCCGGGTCGATGACACGACCGCCAGTGATCCAAAGTATGTTAGACATTTTAAAGGGAGTATAAATTAAGCGAGTGGGCGGTAGTAAATTTTATGATGGCAGCTCGATGGGCTGGTTTTTATATGCGCAACTACACAAATGTAAGATGGCCATGCGCACAACAATACCATTCGTCACTTGCTGTAAGATGACTGATTGATTCGAGTCGGCGATTTCAGAGTCGATCTCGACGCCGCGGTTGATTGGTCCCGGGTGCATAATAATTGCATCCGGTTTGAGCCATTTAACTCGCTCTTTATTTAGTCCAAACATGCTAGTGTATTCACCAAGCGACGGGAAGTGAGTGGAGCTTTGCCGCTCGTGTTGTATCCGCAGCAGCATCACCGCGTCAGCATCTTGCAGTGCTTCACGCAGGTTGTGACTGACTCTAGCTCCCATTGCTTCGAAGGTTTTTGGCACGAGAGTGCTAGGCCCCGCGACCGTGACTTCCGCGCCAAGCTTTTGGAGGCAGATAATATTTGAACGCGCAACACGGCTAAAGAGGATATCGCCTAGGATGGTAATTTTTTTACCATCAAGTCTGCCAAATTTTTCTAGCAGCGTGAATGAGTCAAGTAGGGCCTGTGTGGGGTGTGAGTGTGAGCCGTCGCCTGCATTAATAACTGGTATGTCGACAACTTTACTAAGGTAGTTGGGTGCGCCCGATGCGGAGTGGCGCATGATAATCATATCGGCACCGAGCGCGGCAATGTTTTGGGCGGTATCGCGCAGGGTCTCACCCTTAGTCAGGCTACTCGCGTTGCCAGTCATGGTGATGATGTCGGCGCCGAGCCGTCCGGCTGCCATTTCGAAGGCAAGGCGGGTGCGTGTGCTCGGTTCAAGAAATAGATTCACTACCGTGCGCCCATCCAAATAGGGCTGCTTTTTATCATCCGCCTCCATTGCGCGCTTAAACGCGGTGGCCGCGGTAAAAATCGTCTCAATTTCCTCTCGAGAAAGAGGGTCGATGCCGATTAGGTCTTTTCGGTTCCAAGTAAGGCTAATGCTCATATGTGTTCTGGGTGGCAGACATGTGTAAAAGGTGCTGCGCTCCGAAAACGAAAATGTGAACGCCAAAATGGAAAGGGCAACGAGAAATATTAGTAATTTTTTAGCACCTTTAGTAGGTACTGAGGCGCTCGCACTGACCTCATCCATCGTAGATGAGAATTCTTTTCGGCAATCTAGTTTAAAAAAAGCCCGCAGCACTAAAAAGTGCAACGGGCTAAAAGTGGTGGGAGCTACAGAATTCGTACCGAGGCGCGAGCGCCGACATCATCCATCAAAGATGAGAATTCCTTTCGGCAATCTAGTTTAAAAAAAGCCCGCAGCACTAAAAAGTGCAACGGGCTAAAAGTGGTGGGAGCTACAGAATTCGAATCTGCGACCTCATCCATGTCAAGGATGCGCTCTAACCAACTGAGCTAAGCCCCCCTATTTGGGAAGGCGGAAATAAAGGTGGGACTTAAACTTAGCGCAAGAAAAAATTTGAACAAAATGCTTACAGCTAAACACTATACCTTATGTTAATCGTACGAGTAGAAACTTTGGATGGTGAGAGATGCTATGGCTGTGAAGTAGGGAGTCAGGTATTTAGAGTTGAGGGAGATTTGTTTGGTGAATTTCAGCAAACAGACCAGTTACTGCATCCAGTTCGTCGTTTGGCTCCTGTGGTGCCTCCCGCGATTTATGGAATTGGCCTGAACTATCGCGAGCATGCGGCTGAGATGGGAGCCGACCTGCCAGCATACCCTGTGGTTTTTATGAAAAGTCCAGCATCTCTTCTGGATCCGGAGGATTCGATCAAACTTCCTCGTCACTTGCACAGTGATCAAGTAGATTATGAATGTGAACTAGCAGTGGTGATCGCTCGTGATTGTAAGAATGTAAGTGTGGAAAATGCGCTGGACTATGTGTTGGGATATACGTGTGCCAATGATGTGAGCGCACGCGACTGGCAGAACTTTCATAGCGGTGGGCAATGGATGAAGGGTAAGAGTTTTGATACTTTTTGTCCGTTGGGGCCGATCTTAGTCACGGCAGATCGTATTCCAAATCCTCAACTGCTGCCAATCCGCACGATTCTGAACGGGCAGATTTGCCAAGAATCCTACACCGGGGACATGATTTTTTCGGTGGCTGAAATTATTGCTTTTCTGAGTGCCAGTTCGACTTTACTGGCAGGGAGCGTTATATTGACTGGAACACCAGCGGGTATTGGGATGACCGCAAACCCTCCTCGCTTCCTCAAACCAGGGGATGAAATAACAGTCGAAATTACTGGAATTGGACAATTGCGTAATTCTGTAATGATAGAAGAATAGAATTTAACTTGTATAAGGATGCATCCTGAGGCATTGGATAACGCTTTTATTTAGTCATTTATGGAAGAAACACTTATTATTCTCAAGCCCGACTGCATGGAAAAACGCATTGCAGGAGAGGTGATTACACGCTTTGAAAATGCTGGATTCGACATCGTCGCCTCCAAAGTGATGCAACTCGACGGCCCGATCCTAAGGGAGCATTATGCCCATGTAGCGGACCTGCCGTTCTTTCCTGAAATTGAGGCATTTATGAGCTCTCGGACAGTGATGCCAATGATTTTGCGCGGTGATGACGTGATTGCCAAGGTACGTACATTGCTCGGCCCTACGAATTCGAAGGAAGCGCCGAAAGGCACTATTCGTGGTGATTTGGGTACTGATATGATGCGCAATGTCGTGCACGCTTCGGATAGTCCTGAAGCGGCTACCGCGGAGAAAGTCCGCTTTTTTCCAGAGCTATAAGTGGTGAAGGTTAAAACTGGACTTGGCTTGGATAGTCATCGCTTCATTGAAGGCGATACTGATAAGCAGTTTGTACTTGGAGGGGTCGTTTTTGACGATGCCCCCGCGTTGTCTGGTAATAGCGATGCTGATGTTATTTTGCATGCGCTGACCGATGCCATCAGTGGCATCACGGGTGTCACAGTCATCGGTGCTGTGGCAGACAAAATGTGTCATCAGGGGATCACTGACAGTAAAGCCTATTTAAAAGTCGCACTCGATAGTCTTGGGTTGTGGCGGGTTACGCATGTATCGATCGTATTAGAGTGTTTACGACCTAAGATTGATCCAAAAGCATCAGCCCTGCGTGCGTCCGTGGCAGCCCTGCTAAGCCTAGAGATTACAGATGTTTGTTTGACTGCAACCACAGGCGAGCAGCTCAATGATGTCGGGCGTGGTTTAGGGATACATGCTAGCGTGATAGTCACTGCCGTTGCGGATTAGGCAGACTGCTTTTTTCGGTTATTGCTGCGCGAATGTTGCGCAGATTGTGTGGTCTAGTATGACGCATGCAGCTCTAATTTTGTGAGTGGCTGTTGACCTTTTCGCAGAAATAGTACGCATTTTGCGTATGCAACCGAATTATTTAAAATTAGCCAAGGTATTGACTGGGTTTTCGACAAACCTAAAGAAGGGTGAGCGCGTTTTGATTGATGCTTTTGATATCCCGCAAGCAATGGTTATTGCCCTAGTACGTGCTGCCCGCGACTTGGGAGCCATTCCATTTGTGAATATTCAGAATGCCTGTATCAGTCGAGAGCTGGTGAATGGCCTTGATACTGAGCAATTCGAGACCCAAGCCACTTGGGAACTTGCGCGCATGCAAAAGATGGATGCCTATATTGCGGTGCGTGGGTCGAATAATATTTTTGAAATGTCAGATGTGGACCCGGCGAAGGTCTCGCACGTGATGAAGGCCATGAAAGACGTCCTCGACTACCGAGTGAACAAAACAAAATGGGTGATCTTACGCTGGCCCACTCCCGCTATGGCCCAACAAGCGATGCTTAGCACCGAGAGCTTTGAGGACTTTTTCTTCCGCGTATGTACTCAGGATTATTCACGTATGGTCGACGGCATGAAGGCATTAGAGGACTTAATGGCGAATACCGACCAGGTGCATTTGAAAGGACCTGAGACTGATCTGCGTTTTTCGATCAAAGGTATCGGAGCAGTTGCCTGTGGTGGTCGACACAATATTCCTGATGGTGAGGTATTTTCATGTCCAGTGAGGGATTCTGTCGAAGGAGAGATCACCTATAATGCTCCGACAATCTATCAAGGTGTATCCTTTGATCGGATACATCTGAAATTTGAAAAGGGCAGGATTGTACATGCGGATGGTAGTAATGCGAAGCGGCTTAATGAGATCCTAGACTCCGATGAAGGGGCGCGTTACATCGGCGAGTTTGCGATTGCTTTCAATCCGCACATTTTGGAGCCGATGCGCGATATATTGTTTGATGAAAAGATTGCTGGTTCCTTCCACTTTACTCCTGGTCAAGCATATGAAGAGGCGGATAACGGCAATCGCTCACAAGTACACTGGGATATGGTGCAGATCCAACGTCCCGAATATGGCGGTGGTGAGATCTGGTTCGATGATGAGCTCATTCGCAAAGATGGTTTGTTTGTGAAGGACGAGTTAAAGAAGCTCAACCCAGATTACTTATTGAACGAGTAGTTGAGACGACTTAGCTCGATTATGCATCCACCTATTGCGCCGCAAACAGCCGATTTCATCCATCGACTGCCAAAGACTGAGACACACTTACATATTGAGGGTGCGTTACCCTATCAATTATTACAGCAACTCGATTCAACCAAGTTCAGTCAGCCACAGGCATGTTGGGCGCAGGAATTTAAGTGGCAGTGCTTTGAGGATTTTGAGCAACATTTGATTGAGCACGCGATGCAGTGGTTTACCACTGCGGATCGCTACTACGAGGCAGCAAAGTTGATCTTTGAGCGGCAACTGACTGAGAATGTACGCTACATTGAAACATCGTTTCATGCGGGGATGATTCAGTTTATTAATGTGCCGGGGCCAGAAATTTTAGCAGCGATACGAAGTGCGATTCCAAAGGGTTTAGAGGTGCGTGTATTCATGGGTATGGCGCGTAATTCTTATAATGAGGTATTGGCACCTGTACTTGAAGAGAGCCTGAGCTGGGACGGCCTTGCAGGATTTGATTTGCATGGGGTGGAGTACTTGCCGCTCGAGTCTTGGACGCCAAAACTATGGCAGCGTGCGCGGGCCGCGGGCTTAGTGACTAAAGCCCACGCTGGAGAATTTGGCCCCGCGGCACATGTGCGTGAAGCGATCGAAGTACTTGGTGTACGGCGCATCCAACACGGAGTGCGTGCGATCGAAGATGAGACAGTGGTGCAGTTCGCAATTGAACAAGACGCCACTTTTGATGTCTGCCCAATCAGTAATGTGAAGTTGGATGTGGTGGATCAGTTACAGCAACATCCAATTCGAAAGCTCATGGAGCGTGGTCTGCGGTGTACGGTCAGTACTGATGATCCATTCTCATTCGGCAATACCATCGAGGATGAGTATGCGGCATTGAGCGCAGGCTTGGACTTTAGTCATAATGAACTCGCTCAAATTGCCAAAAATGGCTTTGAGGTCGCGTTGGTCGACCAGGCTACGCGTGCGCAGTGGATTGCTGAAGTGGATGCGACCAGTGCAGAATGATGATACGCTGCTGCTGCGGCGTGTAAGGCTGCCCCAGTAATACTTTAATTGAGGAATCTAGTGTAACCTTGAGGTAAATTCAGTGGTTAAAAATCTGGCATAAAAACACTTCTAGATTTTTAAAGATTAACATCAATGCGCCTCCAGCCAGTTGTCGCCGAATCCGATATCCACCTCGATTGGGCAGTCCAATTGAAGCGCTTGCTGCATGCTCTCGGTGACGAGCTCACGCACGATTGTTTCTTCACTCGGGTCCAGATCAAAGATCAGTTCGTCATGCACCTGCAGAAGCATTCGCGTGTTGAGCTGTTGTTCTGTTAGCGCAGTCTGTACCTTGACCATGGCGATCTTAATCATATCAGCGGCAGTACCTTGAATCGGCATATTGATCGCATTGCGCTCGGCGGCAGCGCGGATGGTGCCGTTTCTAGAATTGATGTCGTGCAAGTAGCGACGGCGGCCAGTGATGGTTTCGACGTAGCCATTCTTTTTGGCGCTTTCCTGCATACGACTCATGTAGCCAGGAATACCTGGAAATTGAGCAAAGTAGCTGTTGATTATTTCCTGAGCCTCGGTGCGAGAAACGGTGCCTAGGCGTTGCGCTAATCCGAAAGCCGAAATGCCGTAGGGAATACCGAAGTTGACCATTTTTGCGGTGCTGCGTTGCTCGCGTGTGACTGCATCGAGTTCCACATCGAAAATTTTGGCAGCAGTCGCGGCATGGATGTCACGGCCATCGCGAAAGGCTGTGAGTAGACCCTCATCTTTAGTCAGAGCGGCAAGAATCCGCAGTTCGATCTGCGAGTAGTCAGCTGCCATGAGCTTCCAGCCAGGGCGCGCGATAAATGCTTTACGAATTTCCCGCCCTTGTGGGCTACGTACTGGAATGTTTTGCAGATTTGGATCGTTGGAAGATAGGCGTCCGGTTGAAGTTTGAACTTGTCCGTAGTGGGTATGTACCCGACCACTGACTGGGTCGATCGCATGCGGTAAAGCGTCGATGTAGGTACCCTTGAGCTTGGTTAGCTGTCGGTACTCCAGAATGTTTGCGACGATGGGGTGCTTGGGTGCGAGTGCAGAGAGCACCTGCTCGTTGGTCGCGTATTGGCCAGTTTTGGTCTTTTTTGGTTTTTCGACCAGTTTGAGTTCATCGAAGAGAACTTCACCGAGTTGCTTAGGAGAGTTTAAGTTAAACTCGCGCCCAGCTGCTTCGTTGATCGAATCACGCAGGGTGTCGATATGTGCGCCGAGTAATTTACCAGTTTCAGAGAGAGTCGTTTCGCACATCAAGATGCCTTCACGCTCCATCGCCGCCAGCACAGGCAGTAGTGGTGTTTCTACTTCATAAAACACCTTAGCTTGGCCACTGTCGTCGAGTTTGGCTTTAAACAGATGCCAAAGTTGTAGAGTGACGTCCGCATCTTCGATGGCATAATCAGCGAGTGCTTTAGGACTGACGGTGGAGTAATCAATTGCATCGCCTTTTTTTGCGTCGGGCACCAGTTCATTGAAGCGGATGGTGGTATACTGCAAATAGTCCTCTGATAAAGTATCTAAATTGTGGCGTTGTTCTGGGTCGATTAGAGCATGTGCAAGCATGGTGTCGTAGCATGGGCCTGCTACAGTAATGCCTTGTTCTGCGAGGATGGAGAGGTCGAATTTCAGATTGTGACCGACCTTCGTCAAGTCAGCATCATCCAGTACACTGCGCAGTGCTTCATGGACGACTGGTTTATTTTCACTAGAGATGGGTACAAACCAGCCGCTGTGTGCTTTGGTTGAGAATGAGATGCCCACCAGTTCAACGGTGCGTGGATTGAGTCCAGTAGTCTCAGTGTCGAAGGCAAAACACTTCGCAGCACGTAGTTCACTGACAAGAGAGTGCAGTGCATCAGCTGTATCCGCGATTCGATAGTCTGTTTGGGTATCTGCGAATGCCTTATACGTGACCTCAGGGATAAGATCCATTTGCAAATCACCCGATGTAGGCGTTGCAGTTTTTTGAGTCGCACTCGTCAGTTCGTCGTCTTCACTCATTAGCACCAAATCGGAGCTCGCTTCTTGGAGAGTGAAATCACTACCAAAGATGCGTTTGCCGAGTGTCCGAAACTCGAATTCTGCGAATAGTGGGACGAGTTTATCTCTACTCGGCGCTTCTAATTGCAAACAATCCCAATCAGCCTCGATGGGTACATCGAGTTGAATGGTGGCTAGTGTTTTAGAAAGACGGGCTTGTTCCGCGTTGTCGCGAACGCGCTCTTGCTGCTTGCCTTTGAGTTCGTCGACATGGGCGATAATATTATCGACGTTGTCGTAAGCGCTCAGGAGCTTGGCGGCAGTCTTAGGGCCGATCCCAGGAATGCCTGGAATATTGTCCGATACGTCGCCGCAAAGTCCGAGCATGTCGATCACTTGATCGACCCGCGCGATGTCCCATTTCGCGGTGATCTCGTCTAAGCCCAGAATTTCTGCGCCATCTCCTTGTCGTGACGGGCGATACATCTTGATTTTCTGAGTGACGAGTTGTCCAAAGTCTTTATCCGGGGTGACCATGAAAACCTCATCAAATCCGTCCGCTTCTGCGCGATGAGCAAGAGTGCCTATAATATCATCGGCTTCGTAGCCATCCATTTTCAGGACAGGAATACCAAAGGCAGCTGCAACACGATCTAAGTGGGGCATTGCGGCAGCGAGATCTTCGGGCATGGCCTCGCGTTGCGCCTTGTATTCTGGGTGTAGAATGTGACGAGCGGTTGGTGCTGAAGTGTCGAAGACGACTGCCAAGTGGCTCGGGTTTTGTTTGGTAATGAGCTCTATTAGGGTGCCCGTGAAGCCAAAAATGGCAGATGAATTAAACCCTTTCGATGTGTAAATCGGGCTGCGGATAAGGGCAAAATGGGCACGGTAGGCGAGGGCCATACCATCGAGTAGATAAAGCGTCTTAGGCATTTATTAAACGTTCAGTAAAGAACGACGAAGGTCGAACATTGAATCTGACTAATTTCATCGGAGCGCTGATGTTTCGATCTTCAGGATGCTCTGAAGAAAAAAAATTATATCCGTCGAGCACCGTGTTAATTAGCCACTGCTTGACTCGCTCAGACTGAAGCAACCTCTGTAGCTGCATTTTTTTCCTGTTGTGCTGCGAGCATCGCATTACGCCGAGCGCGGACATCGAACATTTTAGATTGTTCGTCAGCGTGGTAGGAAGAGCGCACAAGCGGGCCAGATTCACAGGCACCAAAGCCGATGCTGAATGCGTATTCTTTCCACTTCGCAAATTCTTCAGGTGTGACCCAGCGATCAATCGGTTGGTGTTGCTTCGAAGGTTGGAGATATTGGCCGATTGTTAGAATATCGACGCCGACTTTTTGCATATCCTGAAGCACTTCTTTGATTTCATCTTCCTCCTCACCGATGCCAAGCATGATTCCCGATTTGGTAGTGAAGCCACGCGATTTCGCATGCTCGAGGACCCAGAGCGAGCGATCATAGCGCGCGGTTTTACGGATTGGGCGTTGGAGACGTTTAACCGTTTCTAAGTTGTGATTAAAAATGTCGGGGCAAGCATCGAGTACTAGGTCGAGGTATTCCTGTTGTCCACGGAAGTCAGCGGTCAATACCTCCACGGCACATTCGGGAGTGCGGTGATGAATCGCACGGATAGTGGCGGCCCAAACAGACGCGCCGCCGTCTTTGAGGTCGTCTCGAGCCACCGAGGTGACCACTGCGTGCTTCAAATTCATCTTTTCAATCGAAACAGCCACACGTGCAGGCTCACCGAGATCAAGTTCAGGCGGACGTCCGGTCTGAATTGCACAGAAAGTACAAGAGCGCGTACAGACATTGCCGAGAATCATGACTGTGGCAGTTCCACGTGACCAGCATTCGCCCATGTTTGGGCATTGTGCACTTTTGCAGACAGTGTGCAGATCGTTGGTATCGACGATCTCACGCACCTTTTTGTATTCAACGCTGGTGGGCAGCTTGGCACGTAGCCATTCTGGTTTACGATTGTTCATGAGTGGCGGGAGTGTTCCGAAAAACTCTGCGGAATTCAACAGCTAATCGCTCTTTTACGACATTGAGGTCAATGACTGTGCCAAGCTCAGTTTGCATCGAGGTGACAGTGCCATCGGTAATGCCACAAGGCACGATCCCTGAAAAATGATCCATATTGGGATTCACATTCAGGGCAAAGCCATGGTAGGTAATCCAAGTACGCACGGCGACACCGATGGCGCAGATTTTACGCTCGCCCAGCCAAATACCAGTTTTGCCATCGCGGCGTGCAGCTACGAGGCCGAAGGTGGAGAGGGTGCGAATGACGACTTCTTCTAGATCGCGCAGATACGCGTGCAGATCGCGACGTGCTTGGAGAGAGATGATCGGGTAGCCAACCACCTGGCCTGGACCATGATAAGTGATATCACCGCCTCGGTTACTATGAATGACTTGTAATCCTTGAGCTTTCAGTTGCGCTTCGCTCCAAATGAGATGTTGGCGGGCGCCTTTACGCATTCCAATGGTGTAGACTGGCGCATGTTCGGTAAAGACGAGCGTATCTGGTATCTCACCAGTGCGTCTTGATGCTACTAGAGCCTTTTGTTGTGCAAACGCTTCTTCATACCCGCGGTGCCCCCAGTCGACGATGTCGAGTGGGTCATGTGTGTGCGCGCTGGACATTACAAAAACGGGAACGATCGAATTTTTTTAGGGCCGCTGGTGTGGAGTGAAGCCCATACTGTTGATGGATGACTTATTCACCCGCAGGCTGTAACTGGCTTGCCTTGATGGTTCGTTGCCAAAGCTCTCTGCCTTCCATGCTCATTACGCGAATCTTCAGTGCGCGATCACCTTCATCGCCAATGAAGTCTAGCAGTGCAAAGTGGCGCTCGAAGGTACTGCTCCCAGGCATGCGGAAGAAGTTTAACTCATCTTCGTTATCTTTTGGGTTGGCAGTGAGGGGGCCGACGGTGAGGTCGTAGAGGTTGTAACTATTGGCGTGGACCAGACGAGTTAGTTCTCCGTAGTACTTACCTCCACTAATAAAGAAGAGTCCAGAGATACGCTCATTGCGAAGCATTTGGAGCAACGCATTGTGCTCGCGGTCGGCATAGCTGAGGTTACCGCGACTGTCGGCGGGATTTAGAATCGGTGCGCCGGCAATGATAATTTTAAAAGTCGCGGTGCTGTTGATTATTTCTTGGCGAAGCCATTCGATTTGCTCCTTGCCGAGCATCACGGGCAGGCGATCGGAGGAGGGAGCGTCATCCCGGTAGCTGCGGGTATCGAGCATGAAGAAGTCTACATCGGAGCGTCGAAAACGGGTAGTGATGCCGTCGAGGCTGGCGATTGTAACAGGCTGAGGCCAGTAAGCTTGGAAACTTTGCTCGGCGTGTCGGCGATGTGAATAGAATTTGCCCGCACCTGGTGTACCATAATCGTTGTCACTCCATGTGCCGTAGTGGGCGATACTGGCCAGCAGTGGTTGGAGTTCTGGGACGCTGCGGGCTTTGCCAAAACGCTTAAGCGTACCACTTTGAGTGTTCCAATCACTGTTACGCAGGTGAGCCGTGTTACCTGCCCAGATCATTAGCTCGGGTTTTTCGTTTAGAATTGTGGAGAAGATACCATAGCCTCCACCGAGAATTTGGTAGGGTGGTTCGAACCCTTCTTCCGTCACATAATGTGCGCCGCCGACTGCAATACGTAGGTCAGGCGGTGGGGTGCGGTCGTAGTAGTTGGCGGGGGTATTGAAGGTGTTTTGCGTATCGGTTAGTTCGTCGTCCAGCTCGATGCGATAGTTGTATTTTTTACCAGGCTCAACAGCGTTGAGTGTTAGAGTTGCAGTGTTGTTATTGACGTTCTTAGTTTGTGTCGAGTCGCTCCAATGCAGTGCATTTGATTTGCCTTGCTCGGCATAGGCAATGCGCACCTTAGAGGGGACGTTCGTCTGCACCCAAACGGTCGTTTCGCGCATATCAATGTGCCCGAGCATTGGCCCGGCAACCACTTCAGCAGATCGCAGTTGAACGCTTGCGGCGAAGAACACAATCAGTAGGAGTGAGGAAAGCGGGCGGCAGAATGGAAACATAGGGAAAGTTATTCAAAAAATGTAAAGCCATTGGAGCTTGCTTGATTCATACGTCAAGCAGAGAAGTGGCATGCAGTGCGGTAATAGAGTCTCTCGGCAGCTTTAAGATACCTTGATCTTGGAGTGGCGGGAGAACTGTACAGTATTGACCATCCGATCAACGAGTGCTGGGCGTTGCATTGTCTCAGCTGCAGTGGCGTCAAGAATCGCAGTTAGCAATGCTTCGCGATTGGTTTGATCTAAAATGTAGCGCATACGTACCTCGACTAATTCGGGACGTAGTTCGAACCAATGGGCTTTAATGTCTTTAACGCGCGGTATTGTATGGGTGCGTTTGCTGAGCAATTTATTGGCACGAACATTGGAACAATTCTCGAGGCTGGCGCTGATAGCCTGCAAGCAATCGCGCTCTTCAAACGTCAGTGATTCCCAACGGATGCTGCACAACTCACAGCGGGCTTCCGAAAGTAGTTTGTGGAGTGCAGTCGTATTGATCCGCATGACTAGTGCGATCCAGCGGAGTGGCCAGTTGCCGCAAGCGTAGGCAAGAAATGCGAAGCGCGACTCAGCGCTGAGGAGGCGCAGTTTGGTGACGAGTGCATTCGGAGAGTTCGTCATGCGATGGTCAGAGGTACTCTCAATGAGTGCCTCGGCAAGCATGTACTCGAAGTCTGATAAGCGTTCAGCATAGGGCAAATTTTGCCAGAGCTCGCTAAACAGTTGAGTCACTCGAGCCATACGAAGTTCTTTAGGTTCCGCGAAGGAGCAGCCAAAGAAGGTCTGCGTTAGGTCGATGTAGTTCGCTGCCAGTGCTAAGTATTGCTCACGGTCGCCTCGTTTCGCTGCTTTGAGGTTGGAGCGGGCAGCTTTGCGAGCTGGATCTGATCGCTTTAGCCAATTAAAGAAGCGGCGTATGCTGTTCATCATCCTCTAAATTCTTAAATTAGTCCTGGCTTCCACCTGGACGACGCTGGCACTCAATGCGGCAGTCGTTCATAACGCGGATCCATATCTCGCGCAAATCAAACAATCGGATGTGATTTTCGTTACGGAAATCAGCCAAGAAATTAGGCTCCGGATGTTGAACTTGCTCAAGTAGGGCTAAAGTTTGATTGAGCGCACTCAAGCTATTCTTGAGGTGGCAAATTGTCAGGCCGAAATCACCTAGATCGATGGCTTGGATGGATAAAAGTACGTTGATCTCAGCCTGATGCAGGCTGTTTGCATACTTCCAACAAAGTTGTGGTGAGAGTTGGACTTCATGGTGCTCCATGAAATGTTCCCAGCTTTGATGTAGGTAGCAGTAGAGTGCTCGCGTGACAACAATCACAGGATGGCGATGCAAAGTGTAAGGCGCACTTTCTTGAGCTTCGAAGCGTGCTTCGGTCTCTTCTTCAGTTTCAGGGGTACTAAATTCGTCCGTTAGTGAGATGTCATCAGCGTCCCAGCCCATTTGAATGGCAACTTCATCCATACGGTTCGACTTCTCCTTGAGACTCGCGTAAACTGAAAGAAAGCGAGTGGTTTCATGGTCGGCGCCATGTAAATACTTTCGCCACTTGTTCTCACCCCAGACAGGTTCGCTGGGTGTATCGTCCCAGTTACCGTCAGAATGCTCAAAATTTGGATCGCTCATAGTGGTCGGATCAGATCCGATAGCGCTGAATGTGAATTTTTCATTCTAAAAATCAACCCCCTTTTCAGTTTGATTGGATTTTGCTTTGAATGCTTCGATATCGCATGCATAGATTAACCAATATTAGGCATTTAGTGTGCCATTTATTAACTTTCCTTCTCGATTTTTCAAATAATGACACAATCTGTTTTTCGTATGAACTGCTGGTATGAAGGCCATGTGCAGGGTGTTGGCTTTCGCTATCAGGCCATGAGTGTGGTCAAAGGCTTCGAAGTCACTGGCACGGTTTGTAACTTGCCGGATGGTCGAGTGCATCTCTATGCAGAGGGGGATGAGGCAGAGGTACGGGCGTTTCAAGAGGCAGTAGCGGATGAATTAGCCAGTTATATTCGCACCGCAGAAATCAAGACTGACAAAGGCGTACGCAGTTGCCAAGGTTTTCGAATCATTCAAACACAATGAGTCCATCAGCTATAAGTATCAAAGGGTTGACCAAGGATTTTTCCGTCGGTATGCGCGGGGTAAAATTGCGTGCTGTGGACGATTTAGATCTGGAAGTTGGCGATAATGAGATCTTCGGGTTACTCGGTCCAAACGGCTGCGGCAAAAGCACTACGATCAAAGTCATTCTCGGGCTATTAGATGCTTCTGCGGGTGAGTGCAAAATCTATGGCAAGCCCAGCCATGCGGTAGCGGCGCGCCATAGCGTAGGCTTTCTACCTGAGGCGCCGTATTTTTATCGCTATCTATCGGGCCGAGAACTGGTGCGGTTTTACGCGCGCATCTGCGGTGTCTCTCGTGCGCGCATTGCTGCTCAAGTGGATGAGGTGATCGAGTTAGTCGGTATGACCGAGGCTGCTTACCGCCGTGTCGGCACTTATTCTAAGGGGATGTTGCAACGCATCGGCCTAGCTCAAGCGCTGGTGCATGATCCGCAGTTGGTGATTCTGGATGAGCCTACAGCAGGAGTCGATCCGCTCGGCTCGGCGGCAATTGCTGAAATTATTCGTGAACTGAAGCGGCGTGGAAAGACGGTGCTGCTTTCCTCGCATCTGTTAGCCCAAATCGAGGGGTTGTGTGATCGTGTGGCAATTTTGCATCGTGGTAAACTGGTCCGTGAAGGCCGTGTCGATGATCTGGTGCAGGAGAAAGATGCGCAGTCGCTAGTGGTGCAAGGGCTCAGTGCCACGGGGCGTGTCGCGGTCGAGCAGGCGATTATTGAGCAGGGCGGCACGTTGTGTCGCGTCGAGCAGCCGCGGCTCAGTTTGGATTCGCTTTTTTTACAAGAAGTTGAGCGTCGCGAAACAGCTCGTAGCACGTCGACAGAATCGAAAGGAGGCGCACAATGAGTGAAGTGATTCGTTCTATATCCCGGATACGTTTAATTGCCGGCAATACTTTTCTTGAGGCGGTTCGGCAGAAGTTCTTTAATTCACTGCTACTTATATCGGTGGCATTGGTCGGTAGTTCGACGTTCTTTCAGCAATTCGATTTTGGTACAGGCGAGTTAAAGTTCGTCACCGATTTTGGCTTTGGTGCACTATTCTTCTTTGGGTCAATTTTATCGATTGCTGCCACGACACAGTTGTTTTTCAGTGAGATTGAGAACCGCACGGCACTGACGATATTGGCCAAGCCAATTTATAAATTGGAGTTTCTCGCGGGTAAGTTCCTTGGGGCACATATGTTAATGCTGGTTTTCACCACGGTCATCATGCTGGTGCTCGGTGGCATACTCTATTGGCGCGAGTCGGTACTGATGGCTCGAATGGGGGAAGCATTCGTCGATGGTCGTTTGATTCGCTACAGCGACCTATTGGTTTTTGGCTTATTGCAGTGGATGAAATTTGGTATTTTGAGTGCGATTGCCCTTCTTATTGCCAGCTTTTCGAATACCAATCTGTATACCGTGGTGGTTTCGTTCTTCATGTTGATTATATGCCAACTTCAATACATTGCGCGTGATGCGTATTCTACAATGGAGCAGGGCATTGGACAATGGCTGGTACGTGTGTTGGGTTTAATTTTCCCAAATTTTCAGTTGTTTAACGTCGGAGACCAACTCGTATTTAACCAAGGCGCGCCGTTGCCTGCAGTCACTGTACTACAGATCCTAGGCTACGGTCTGGTTTATACCGTCGCATTTATTTTGCTCGCCCAGTTGAATTTTAAAAAGCGGGAGATTTAAAACCATGTCCATGGCTCGCGGTCTAAATCATCCTTTGTTGCAACGCTCACGCAGTGTTGGAATCGTGCTGTTGACGTTACTGTCACTTGGCCTTGTCACACGTCCGATTGAAGCGCCTGCTTGGGAAATTGTAAAAGCTGGTCAGCCTGAGATGAATCTTGAGGCGATCGAAGGTTCGCTCGGCCAAGGATTAGTGATCGGTGTTTTAGGAGGATTTCGTGCAGTGATGGCGGACTTCTTATGGATTCGCACGAATACCATCTGGGAGCGCCGCGATCGGGTGAAGCTGGATGCGATGGTGCGCCTCGTGACAACTTTGGACCCACGCCCCGACTTCTTCTGGATTAATGGAGCGCGAATGATTGCCTATGACGTGCCTAACTGGCGAATTCGGGAGGAAGGTGGTTACGCAGAAGTCTCTGAGTATCGGCAACTAGCCATTGATCTCGAACAAGCGCAGCAAGCGTTTGTGATGTTGGCGCGGGCTCGGGAATTTCATCCTGAAAATGCCAAGTTGTACTTGGAGACGGGGCAAATTTATTTGAATCGCTTGAAGGATAACGTCAATGCGGCGCAGTGGTTTCTGAGTGCATCGCAGCAACCCGATGCGCCATATTATGCTGCGCGTATTTATGGAGAGCTACTACGGCGCGAGGGTAAAGATGTGGAGGCCTATGCGTATTTGAAGCAGCTCTTCCAACAACTGCCAAATGATCCTTACGCGCAAAAACCGATCATTCTTGATCGCATTAAGGAGTTAGAGGATCACTTAGAGATACCTGTCTGGCAACGCTTTGTGCCCGTGCACGGGCCTCTGCCAGAACCGAGCATGGAGCGCACAGAACATCCATTAGAACGAGTACATGAGCATCACTCTTGTGATGGGCACACGCATTAAGGGCACCTGACTTTGCTTTATGGATCCACTGACTCAAGCTAGTTTAGGTGCCGCGGTTGCGGTAGCGGTGAGTACACCTAAAAATGCACGGATGGCGTTCATTGTCGGCGGGGTTGCGGGTGCTGTCCCTGACTTGGATGTATTGATTCGCTCGGATTCAGATCCCTTGCTGACTTTAGAGTATCATCGCCATTTTACCCATGCGTTGATGACGGCTCCGGTGATTGGGCTCTGTGTGGGCGTGTTATTGAAATTGCTCTGTGTGTGGTCGCAGTTGCCGTTTCGTGCCTTTGCGCTGTACGGTGTGTTAGGAGCATTGACGCACGGCTTGCTCGATGCCTGTACGAGTTATGGCACCATGCTGTATTGGCCATTCAGTGATCATCGTGAGTCGTGGGATCTGATTTCGGTGATCGATCCATTGTTTACGCTACCCTTGGCCTTGCTGACGTTTTTTGCACTTATAAAAGCACGTCCACGGCTTGCGCAGGTTGCGCTGCTATGGTGTGCTCTGTATTTCATATTTTGTGGACTGCAGCGTTCGCGCGCCACGCAGGTAGCCGAGAACTTGGCTGCCGAGAGAGGGCACATAGTGGAGCATTACTCGATCCGGCCCTCGTTTGGTAACACGCTCTTATGGCGAATGATCTACTCTATAGAAGGGCGCTATTATGTGGATGCTGTACGAATTTCTCCCAGCGGCGCTGCGCGTTTATATCCTGGCCAGTCTGTTAAAGTATTGACGCAACAAGCTGCCGTACAACGTATACCAATGGAGTCTGTGCTGGGACGAGATATCGAGCGCTTCCGCTTTTTCTCACAAGGGTATTTATATCTGCACCCGGAGGATGAGCAGGTGGTGGGCGACATGCGCTATGCACTATGGCCCGATTCGGTGGTGCCGCTTTGGGGCATACGTATCGATCCAACTCGGATTGACCAGCATACGGAAATGCTGTATTTTAGAGATGCCTCCAAACCCGCACGCGATCGTTTATGGAAGATGATTTGTGGCGACGATGTGGCTGTGCTCAATTAAATCGTAGCAGCAGAGACTCCCCGCTTTCTAGTTGATTCCTGAACGATGGCGGCTATGCCTTTTACACTTACGTAACACACTACTAAAAATACTGATTAAATATGGCTACAGGACTTCTTTTTTCCGGACAAGGCGCACAATCTGTGGGTATGGGGCGTTCCCTATACGAGCACTCAGCGATTGCCAAGGCGCTCTACGATGAAGCCAATGAAATTCTGGGTTGGGATCTCAAGACGTTTTGTTTTGAAGGCCCAGATGAGGCGCTTACTGAGACCAAGGTCTGCCAGCCAGCATTATACGTACAAGGCTTTGCGCTCTTTAGTATTTTAAAGGACGCGAGTAAGTTGGATTCCGTGACAGCCGCCTGTGGCTTAAGCCTCGGTGAATTGACTGCACTGGCTGCAGCGGGTGTGTATGATTTTGCAACTGGCTTACAGTTGGTGGCCGAACGAGGTCGCCTAATGCAGCTTGCGTGCGATGCGACTAAAGGCGGCATGGCTGCCGTGATTGGTGGTACACCTGAGGATGTGCAGACTTTTTGCGATGAGTTCGATATTGAAATTGCCAACCTGAATTGCCCTGGGCAGATCGTGATCTCGGGCGACAATGCGAAGGTGCTTGAGGCCGTGGCTGCGTCTAAAGGTCGCTTCAAACTTTGCAAACCGCTGAATGTCGCGGGCGCGTATCATAGTAAACTAATGGTATCTGCGCGTGATGCGTTTGCAGGGTTTATTAAGGACTTTGAGTTTAAGGCACCTGAAATCGTGGTCTATACCAATGTCACTGGAGAGCGTGTTAGTGAGCCACAGGCAATTAAGGATGCGCTGGTCAGCCAAGTCGTCTCTTCCGTGCGCTTTGAGGATAATCTCCGTAATATGGCCGCTGAAAACAGCCTAACAGAGTTCTACGAATGTGGTCCTGGTAAGGTGCTCGCTGGCTTTGGTAAGCGCATCGACCGCTCGCTCAACATCACTCCGGTGTCTGAGTTCAGCGACCTGCCTGAATAGGTGCATTGAGTCGGCGATTCTTCATGTCGTCGCTGTGCGAAAGAATCTGTAGCGTGGCCCGTAGCGGCCGCGCTTTTTTGCATCTGGAGTTTAATATCATTTGTGGTTTCTAAAGCAGTGGCTAGTCTACTGCATATTTAGGATAATAACAGTGCTCTGAACGGATCAGCCTTCGCCGAGTGTCACGCCTAGAGAACGCAAAATATCTGAAATAGTATAAGTATAACAAATCCTCTAGTATCTAGGTTTCTATGCTCTGATGACAGAATCGATGGTTGATTTTTTCTCAAAGCACGTGATCTTTACGCGCTTCACCTTTTTTCATGACCGATTTAGCCCATACACGTAACTTTTGCATCATCGCCCACGTCGACCACGGAAAGACCACGCTTTCAGATCGTATTCTTGAGCTCACTCGTACTGTCGAAATGCGTGAAATGAAGGATCAGCTCCTTGACTCGATGGATTTGGAGCGTGAGCGCGGCATCACGATTAAAAGCCATCCAGTGTCGATGGTCTATCGTGCTAAGGATGGTGAAGATTATACCTTTAATCTGATCGATACACCGGGACACGTGGATTTTTCCTATGAAGTATCGCGCAGCCTCGCCGCTTGTGAGGGCGCGATGTTGTTAATCGATGCTGCGCAAGGAATCGAAGCACAGACGGTTGCCAATGCGCATCTTGCGGAAGAGCAAAACCTTTCGATTGTCCCGGTGATTAATAAGGTGGACTTACCCAGCGCAGATATTCCTGCGATCGAAATGCAACTCGAAGACGTGCTTGCGATCCCCGCAGAGGAGGCGGTCAAGACCAGCGGTAAAAGCGGCTTTGGCATCGAAGATTTACTTGAAGCAGCAGTGCACCGAATCCCTCCGCCGCGATGGGCAGATATCGATGGCTTACGAGTGTTGATTTTCGACTGCATCTACGACACCTATAAGGGTGTGATCTGCTATGTGCGTGTGTTTTCAGGCTCGGTGACGATGGGCGACCAGATCATGACCATGAGCGATGAGCGTAAGGCTCAGGTTAAAGAAGTCGGGCGCTTTTCACCCGCAATGACTAAGCAAGCGACGCTCGAAGCTGGCGACGTGGGTTACATTGTGACCAATATGCGCGACGTGGCTGAGATTAAGCTAGGTGATACCATTACGCATTCGAATGCACCCACTGCTGAGATGCTACCTGGCTACAAGCAAGTCAGTCCGATGGTCTTTAGTGGAATTTATCCGATTGATACCAGTGATTATAACAAGCTCAAAGCAAGTATGGGCAAGTTGCGCCTCAACGACGCAGCCTTTGTTTACCAATCAGAAAATTCTGTAGCGCTGGGGTTTGGTTTCCGCTGTGGCTTTTTGGGTTTGCTGCATATGGAGATTATCCAAGAGCGTATCCGCCGCGAATATGATCTCGATGTGATTTCGACTTACCCAAGTGTCGTCTATAAGGTGACCAAGACCGACCTTGATGCGATTGAAGTGCATAACCCGGTTCATTTACCTGAAGTCTCTGAGATTGAATATATCGAAGAGCCGATGATCTCCGCCTCGATCCATATTCCCAGCACGTCGATTGGCGATGTTTTGGCACTGGTTTCTGAAAAGCGTGGCATTTGCGAACACACCGAGACGATTGATAACCAACGTGTGATGATCGTATGTAACATCCCGCTCAATGAGATCCTAATCGACTTCAATGATCGCCTGAAGAGCATCACTCACGGCTACGGTTCGATGGATTATGAGATGAATGGTTACCAGAAAGCTAAGCTCTGCCGACTTGATATTATGGTCAATGCCGAGGCAGTCGACGCGTTCTCTTCAATCGTGCATATCGATAAGGCAGAAGGCCGCGGCCGCGCCCTTTGCAAGCGGCTTAAGGAAATCTTGCCCAAGCAGATGTTTAAGATCGCTATTCAAGCTGGTGTCGGCTCCAACATTGTGGCACGCGAAACGATTAGTGCGTATCGTAAGGATGTGACTGCGAAGTGTTATGGCGGTGATATTTCACGTAAGCGTAAGCTTCTCGAGAAACAGAAAGAAGGTAAGAAACGCATGAAAAACATTGGTAGCGTGTCCATCCCGCAGGATGCCTTTATCAAGATCCTCAAGACCTCTGATGGCGGTAGTTAAAGTGATACACGCTAAGCTCGCTCACGAATGGAATTCTTTGAAGGCCTTAATTTTTTCAATATTTCGCATTTTTTTAACCACAGATGAACACGGATAGACACAGATTAGGATGGCACATTTTAGATTTAAATATCTGTGTTTATCCGTGTTCATCCGTGGTTGATCATTACACCAATTTAGCGGCTTCATACTAGCTGGCTAATTCCGCATCCCGTATCCCGAATGAAAAAGTTACGTAAGCAGGCAAAAGAACTTCTCCACGCGGCCAGTAAGGTC
>JAFMDL010000022.1 GCA_017857255.1 Puniceicoccaceae bacterium
CGGTCGATGTTTCTTCTGGTCCGGTGTTGTCCTGCTCGAAAGCATAACGCAGCTCGACGCCGGAGTCCCAGTTGCCCGTGGCCCAGCTGAGGCGTGAGCCGATTCGCATCGGTGGCATCCGAGCCAAGTCATCGCCCGTATCTTCGTTGGTCGCATGCACCCAGTCGCCCATCAGACTCAGCAGCAGTTGACTGCCTTCGGTCTTAGCCAGCGTATAATCAAACTGCGCCTCGAGACCGTAGAACTCGGCATCGATGGCGGTGAATTGATACGTATGTAAGGCTTCATCATCATCAAACTCAGCCTGCCCTTCTATAATCCCATCTGCATCCGTTTCAAATTCCAGATCCTCAGAAAAGATATAATCATCGAAGTAGGTGTAGAACAGTGAGACTTCTGCCTGCCAGTTATGATGTGTTGTGCGGTATGTCAGGTCCACGCCATACGCGGTCTCTTGCTCGAGGTTCGCATCACCGAATTCATATTGGCTGGTTGCAAAATGCGGCCCCTCGGCATACAGCTCAGTCGAAGTTGGATTGCGCTGCGAGCGTTGCAGCACCAATGACAGTGAGTTCTGCTCATCAATGTGCCAGGTTGCCCCGGCCGCGAGGCTGATCGCTAGCTCGTCGTAGTCACGCTGATCCTTATCTTCGGCAATGTCCGTACGCTCAATACGCCCGCCGAACTCATAGTGTAGTACCTCGCCGTGGATATGTTCGCTGACGAAGAGTGCCTGCGTCTTGGTTGTAGATGCAGGGGTGAAACTTTCCTCACCCAACGCAGAGAAGTCCACATCTGAAAACTGGACGCCAATCACTCCTTCGTCGATCACCCACCATGGAGTGTGCGCAGCCTCTGCGCGCAGTTCCCAGCCTTCGCGTTCAAACACGGTATCCCCTTCGGAATGCTCGTAATCAGTGTAGCCTAGGCGCAAGCGGAGGGCCTCGATCCAATCGTTCACGTCGACCAATTCCAGCTCCACATCGTAGCGCTTGCGCTCCATGTCAATGGCCACCGCCTCTTCGTCATGGTGCTCTTCTTCCTCTTCTTCCTCTTCTTCCTCTTCTTCATCATGCCCATGGCCGGGCACACCGTAGCGCGTTTCGTAGTTCGAAAAACTGAAGCCAATACGATTCTCGTCACTAAAGAACCAGCTGGCACCCACTGAGTACTGCTCCGTTTCGACGAAACTGTTTTCGAGTGTATCGCCTCCTGCATCCTCCTCCTCCTGCGCGTCGCCAGGAATCTCGTAGTCAGCCGCATCACGATCTACAGCAGTAATGGTCAGTGCCCAATCAGCGTCCCCAACGGTGGCATAACCCGCAAGGGTATCGCCACCTGAAACCGAATCGCGGCGCGCCTCAAGCCCACCTTCATAGCCCTTCGGATCGACTCTTTGGCGTGGCATTTCTTTACCGATGACATTTACTGCGCCGCCGATCGCGGAGCTGCCGTACAGTAATGTACTTGGTCCACGTAGGACTTCAACACGCTCAGTCAGTAACGGTTCAACCGTAACTGCATGGTCTGGGCTGGTATCGGAAGCATCCATGGTATCGATTCCTGCATCGAGAATGCGAACACGCGGGCCATCAAAGCCACGTAAGATCGGGCGGCTCACACCCGCACCGAAGGATGAGCTACTTACGCCGGGTTGCCAATCGAGCACAGCGCCAAGCGAACCACCGCTTTGACGACTGATTTCTGCTGCAGTCACGACATTGACCGGCGCAGCATAATCTGCAATTGAGCGCAAGTTGGGACCTGCGGAGACGATGTAATCGTCGAGTTGATAGACCGTCTCTTCGGACGATTCTGCGTTAATAATATGGGCCGAGCCCAGTGCGATGCATACGAGTGCACCGCTTTTAAGAAAAAAGTGATTCATTGAATTGATTGAAAAATGTTATTGTTTTGGACGTGAGCGAACAGCGCACACGCATAACGAGACCGGCAATTACCAGCACTCGGAGTATTCTCTAAACAATCGTTTCAATCGGGGGGGCACGGCTACAGCGCCGTATCAGCGCTTGTCCGCACCAGACGATTTCCGCAGACTGCGGAACTATCGTAATAATCACATCCGTGCGTTCCAGCAGTTCCACAAAAGACTGCATTGGAATCGCACCCTGACCAAATAGTGCGACAGCACAGGAGTGATCGCAATCGTTCGCAGGCGCGTCATCGTGAGAATGCTCACTACAGCTGTGCGATTGCTGGTCTTCTACATCGATGTGCAATGCCTGGTGAACCTGCGGGCTGACCAATGCTACATTCAAGAGCAAGACGAGTAGCGCAAGGCATGCCGATACAGATCGGGTGAGTGCGCTACAAGGTTGCTGGTTCTTAAACATGAGCAGTGGAAACGGCCATATGACTTAATGCAAGTCAAGTGCGATATCGATTATTTCAGAATCAACACTAGTCTAACAGTGACATCTCACCCGCATTGAATGCGCCCCAGCTGCGCGCGTACGAGTTCCGCAATTTGCTGCAGACTCGCCACCGGAGGCAGGTCACTAAAGGGCGCCACCGCGTCAGTCGCCTTGCTAAGCTCGGCCTCAAACGTCGCAACCACTTCTTCAAAAATAGGGAAGTCATGTAAGCGTTTAGTGAAATCAGCAGAGACCGTTTGATCGCCCGCCTTGAAACGCGCCATCAAGCGATCGCGTTCCTGCTCGGGTAACTTTTTCAGCAGCAATAATAGCGGCAACGTGAACTTCCCCTTATCCAAATCGGTACCCAAGGTCTTGCCGATCATCGACTCATCGGCATACAAATCGACCAGATCGTCAAATATTTGATAGGCGATGCCAACGTGGCGTCCAAATAATCCGGCAGCCTCACTAAAGGCTTCCGAGTAACCCGCAATTTTAGCACCCAACCGGCACGACACCTCAAACAACTCTGCGGTTTTGAGCTGAATCACGCGAAAGTAAAACTCGCGGCTGTAGTTCACCTCACCGCGTTGGTAGGTCTGCGCAATTTCTCCGGCGCACACCCGCGAGGTCGCTTGCGCGACCGAGCGACAGACCTCATTCGTATCAAACTCCGCAGCCAACTTTAACGCATGCGAAAATAACACATCACCAATCAATACCGCCGCCGCAGGACCATACTTCTTCGCTGCAGTCTCTTGGCGGTGACGTGTCTCCGCCTCATCCAAGATATCGTCGTGTACCAAGGTTGCCAAGTGTACCAGTTCGATTACCGAACCCAGCGTGACCAGATCTTGCGAGAACTTTACCGCAGGGCCCTGCCAACCACTGTAGGCTACGAGCATCGGCCGCAGACGTTTGCCGCTATGACCAAACACATACCGAACATGGTCCTGTACCTCTGGCTCCAGCTCCTGGACCTGTGACTGTAGGTAGACATCGAGCGCATCTAAGTAAGGTTTAACCGGTTCGTAAACTTCGGCAAAACCAGCTGCGGCGACAGTGTCTGCCTCGGATTTTGAGCGGGTGGTCATGTGATTGTGTAAATTGTTGTTCGTTGCTTGTTGCTTGTTGCTTGTTGTATCCAACAACGCGCAACGCGCAACCTACAACCACTGATTCAAAGCATCCAAAAATCCACTACGATCATCGACGTGCACATTATGCCCAGCCTTATGCAGTTTGACTTCTTTGACATTAGGGAACCATTCGCGCATGTCTTTGACATCTCCGTCTTTGATAAATGCTGACTTCCCGCCGCTCAATAGTAGAGTCTGCCCTTGGAAAAAGTCGCCACTTGCCAACGAGTTTTGACGTAATATCTGCAAACTCGCATGCAACACCTCGAGGTTACACTGCCACTGTAACCCGAACTCCCCTTTCACTAAATTCGTCATTATAAACTGACGCATCCCCCAATCCGGAATCATTGGTTTGAGCAACTCTTCAGCCTCACGGCGATTCTCCAGAGCGCCGGCCGGTACCCGCTTCATCGCGCGGAATTCATTGTCATGATACGGCGGATACAACTTCGCTGCGATATCAACAATGATTAATTGCTTAACCTGAGCAGAATGATCGCAGGCAAACTTCATGGCGATTTTACCCCCTAGGCTATGCCCCAACAGTGTGATGTTTTGCAACTCATGCGCCTTTAAATAAGCTGACAAGTCCGCAGTCAGCTCCGACCAGCGCATAGTCTCCGCATGCGCTGAACTGCCATGATTGCGTAGGTCTAAGATATGAATATCAAAGCGATCCTTAAGCGCCTTACCGATCGTCTGCCAATTGCGTGACGCCCCCAACAGCCCATGCAGGATCACCAGCGCCGGCGCTTTAGGGTTTTCGAAACGAAGAGAATTTAGCTTAACTGCTGCCATATGTGAACACTACAGAATAAATCTGGCCACCAATTGCACGAATAATCAGCTACCGTCACTGCTTTCTATGTTTAGCTCACCATTCACGCGCGACCACTGCAACTCCTCCGCAAACGACAACAGCCGTTTTTCAGCTGCGCACAGAGATAACTGAGCGCCGCGCTCCAAAAATATGAATGAATTCCTGCCTTAAATTGAGAATTCGCTTTTGATTCACGCAATTTCGTATTGATTCAGTAGTTCACGATTTTAGAGAACTCTCCCAATGTCTTCCGAGAAGCCCAAAAAAGTAACCCCAATGATGCAGCAATGGCACGAGATTCGTGGCCAGCTTGCAGAGGACACATTACTGATGTTTCGTCTCGGGGACTTCTACGAAATTTTCCTGCAAGACGCCGAGCGCGGCGCGCAACTGCTAGGCATCACGCTCACTCATCGCCATGGCATGCCAATGGCTGGCATTCCCTTTCACGCGTCAGAGACTTACATTCAGAAGCTTCTCGATCAGGGCGTTAAAGTCGCGATCGTTGATCAAGTCGAGACCCCACAGCCTGGCAAACTCGTGAAACGTGCTCTCACCCGTATCATCACTCCAGGCACACGGCTGGCTGATACCCAAATTGACGCACAGCGAAATCACTTCTTACTCGCACTCTCGCTCGAGAAGCAACAACTCACCGCCTCCTGGCTAGACCTCACCACCGGCGAGTTCGTACTTGCTTCCGAGGCACAACCAGAAAGCCTGTTTGCCGCATTTGAAGGCATCGATCCACGCGAGATCATCGTGCCAGAAAACGCCGCCGCCAACTGGGCCAACCGCGCCGATGCAGCGAAGTTCAATCAGCTCTTCACTTACCTCTGCGACGGCCGCGCGGTTACCAAAATTCCCGACTATCACTTTGACGAAGTCGCCGGCGCTCAGTCGGTGATGGAGACCCTCGGCGTGCTCAACCTCGAAGGCTTCGGTATCGAGCGCAACCACGCCGCCCTTGGCACCGCGGGAGCGCTCGTCCATTACGCCACCGAAACACTTTGTGCAAAACCGGAAAATCTCCGTAAACTCAGCGAATACAGCACCGAAAAGACCCTGCTGCTCGATCCCGCGACCTTACGCAACCTAGAGATTTTTAAATCCGCCGCCAACACCCGCCACGGCTCGCTACTCTCAGCCATGGACGCAACCGTCACTGCCCCTGGCGCCCGCCTACTAGAACGTTGGCTCTGTGCCCCCGAGCTCGACCTCGACGAAATACAACGCCGGCAGGGCTGCGTGGGTGAATTTGTCACCGCTCCGGGACTTTCAACCGAACTGCAAACGCACCTCAAAAGCATTCGCGACATTGAGCGCATTCTCGGCCGTCTACAAAACCGGATGCGTCACCCACGCGAGCTCGGCGGCATACGTGATACCCTCGCCGCACTCCCAGCAATTGCCAGCACACTGTTGGAATTTCCCGACACACCGGTGGCTGCCATCGCCGCACGCATTCACGACTTCGAGCCTCTCTCCGAGTTGCTTAACCGTAGCCTAGCCGACGAGCTACCGGGTAAGATCGACGACGGCGGCACGATTCGCGATGGCTACGACGACGAGCTCGATCGCATCCGCAGCCTCACCCGCGACAGCCAACAATGGCTCACCGAATTCGAACTCGCCGAGCAAGCACGCACTGGTATCAAAAATCTGCGTATCCGCTTCAACGGCGCATTTGGCTACTTCATTGAAGTCACCAAGGCCAACGTTGCGCTCGTGCCCGATGATTATGTGCGCAAGCAAACAATGAAAAATGCTGAGCGCTACACCACTGATGTGCTCAAAGAGCGCGAGCGCGAAATTCTGCATGCCGAAGAGGCCAGTATTACCCGTGAGGAAGCCCTCTTCAATGGCTTGATTCAAACCATTCTCGAATATGCTGACACACTCAAAGAGACGGCTGCCGCAATTGCTGAAATTGACGTGCTGATTGGCTGGGGCGCACTCGCCCGCGATTGGGACTACTGCCAACCGCAGCTCGATCACTCCGACCAACTACGCATTGACCAAGGGCGACACCCCGTAGTCGAGCAAATGCTCCGGGCCGAGCGCCTCGGCTTGGCTGGCGCGCATGCTTTCGTACCCAACGGCACTAGTCTTTCCAGCTCAGGAGTCGATGCCGACACCCCTCAAATCGCGCTGATCACCGGGCCCAACATGGCCGGTAAATCGACTTACATCCGCCAGATCGCGCTGATAGTACTGATGGCCCAAACCGGCGCATGGGTGCCCGCCAAGAGCTGCCAGATCGGTCTCGTCGACCGTATCTTCTCCCGCGTCGGCGCCAGCGATGAACTCGCTCGTGGCAACTCGACCTTCATGGTCGAGATGAATGAGACCGCCAACATCCTCAACAACGCCACCCCGCGCAGCCTCGTCATCCTCGACGAGATCGGCCGCGGCACCAGCACCTACGACGGACTCTCCATCGCATGGGCGGTGATCGAGCACCTACATCCGAAGGACGCCGGCGGCCCACGAACGCTGTTTGCTACGCACTATCACGAGCTCACCCAACTCGCCAAAACGCAGGCGCGACTGGAGAATTACTCGGTCGCAGTCAAAGAGTGGAACGACGAGATCATCTTCGTGCGCCAAGTCATCAAGGGCGCCGCCGATCGTTCCTATGGTATTCAAGTCGCCCGCTTAGCTGGCCTGCCAACCACAGTCATCGACCGTGCCAAGACCATCCTCGAGCGGCTCGAAGCCGACGACTCGTCGCACAACCTGCTGCGTAAACGTATGCAAAAAGAGCAGTCAGGTGAAAACACCAATCACGAGGACGACCAGCTAGCGCTGTTTTAAAGATTCCTCGCTTGGCGCGTGGCAGACCTGAGAACACAAAGCGGGGCCTTATATGCTCTCAGTCATCACGACTGAAACTAGCTGCTACTAGATTCCGCCTACTCGGCTTCCCAACCACCCCGATAAAGAAATAGGCCAATGGAATCAGCGTCATTGCGGCCAAGATCAGCCAATAGGATGTCCATTGCAACACACCCGCTTCACTTTGCGATTCATATAACCACCCGCAGAAGAACGCGCCGATAATTCCCGCGACGCTAAACACCAGCAATTGATACAGCGCCTGCGCCTGTCCCCGCATGGTATCGGGCACGCGCTTATCCAAAAAGAGGCGTCCGGCCACCATCGTAAAGGTATAAATCGGCCCCTGCAGAGCGACTCCCAACCAAATCACCGCAAGTACTCCGCATT
Source organism: Puniceicoccaceae bacterium (assembly GCA_017857255.1). Taxonomy (GTDB): domain Bacteria; phylum Verrucomicrobiota; class Verrucomicrobiia; order Opitutales; family Coraliomargaritaceae; genus Lentimonas. The sequence continues at coordinate 7,569 of JAFMDL010000022.1, forward strand.
CTCCAGCTAACGCAAATAAGGCAAAGCGCAGTACCCCAAACAACATTCCTACGATCAAAAACCAGCGGATCCGGAAGCGGCCTGCCACAAGGCTTAAAAACAACATCGCAAGGACTTCCAATGCCTGGCCAATCGTCATTTCCGCAGTTGGGTACAAACTGCCAAATTCCTTCAGCATCATCGGCACAACCATATAAAATGACACACAGGGAATCGCAAATAATGCCGACGCCACGTAAAAATAGCGCAGCTCACGATTTTTCAACAGTCCGAACGCACGTAATCCTAGAACTGCCTGCCAACCACGACTTTGATGATCCGTCGGGGGGGTTGCTGGCAATAGAAAGCAAAGGCCGCCCATACCAAGACGGATATATGCCGCAAGCTGACCTGTATTTGCCGAACAGTCGAATGCCAGTGAGCTAATGATCCAGCCCCCAACCATCCAGCCAATCGTGCCACACATCGAGTAAATAGGGAAACTTTTGGCAGCATTCGGCAGGTTCGCCAATTTGACCTTTGTCATCAACGCAAACATTGGGCCGGAAATTAGGGCGTTGCAGCCTTGAAATAATAAATACCACCCAGGATGCCAACCCCACTTTAATGACGAAAAGCCAAGCCACAGAAAGACCGCTCCAGAAACACCTAATACCCCCAGTAATTGTTCCGCATGCATCTTACGGTCCGACAATGCCCCGAACAGCAAGGCCGAAAAGAGTGCACACAACGGCGTTAACGCAGTCGCATACGGCAATGCCCAACTCGCGTCGTAGGTCGCCAGCACATTCGGCAAAGACGGTACCCACATGCCCGGCGGCATGAGCATTAAGCACATGACGACTCCCATCATATAGCGTTGTTGCTGGACTGTCATCTGCATAAGTTGCTCGATTTGTAGCTTTGCGCCGCCTGAAAGCAAGCGGTGAAGCTGGCTGATACTCTAAGAGACAAGACCGGACTCATTGCGTAAAATTAATGCTTACGGATTTTGGATTAAAATTTTACTAAATTAACTTCCCTTAGTGCCCTAAGTAGTGAACATATGTTTATATAAACTATGAGTCTTCGCTACCTATTCATCGACTTCGACAGCTTCTATGCCTCCGTCGAACAACAATTCCAGCCCCGCCTGCGCGGCAAACCCGTCGGTATCGTACCCTCGCTAGGGGTCGAAACGACCTGTTGCATCGCCGCCAGCTATGAGGCCAAAGCGCGCGGCGTCAAAACTGGCACGCCTGTACGCGAGGCCCGCTACCTCTGCCCAGGCATTCAATTTGTGCAGGCGAACAACACTCGCTACATTCAGACCCACAAAAAGATCCACGCAATCATCCACCAAATTATTTACGTCGATGCCGTACTCTCAATCGACGAGATGTTTGGCCGCCTGCCGCCCCATTGGCAACCAGCCGAAATCGCTCGCGCCAAAGCCCTTGAAATCAAAGCCGCGCTGAAAGCACAAATCGGCCCTTACATCGGTGCCTCAATCGGCCTCGCGCCCAACCGCTTTCTCGCCAAGCTCGCCAGCAAACTCGAAAAGCCCGACGGACTGACTCTCATCGATTTCGAGCACCTGCCCGAGAAGCTCTACCGCTTTGAGCTCGAAGACATCACTGGAATCGGTCGACGCATGCAAGAGCGCCTGCGCATTGCCCGGATCACCACGATGGAACAACTCTGCGATGCTCCGCGCCATACCTTACACCGAATCTGGAAATCGGTCGAAGGCGACCGGATGTGGTATGCGCTACGTGGAGTGGAAATGCCGCTACCCGAAACCACGCGCCAGACGATTGGGCACTCACATGTTTTGCCGCCGCGCCTACGCACCTTTCAGGGTGCACACGCCACACTCCACCGCATGCTGCAAAAAGCCTGTCGCCGGCTGCGCTCGATTGATTACTACACCGACCACCTGCACCTGCAGGTCAAATTCGGCTTTGACCTGCGCTGGCAAGGGGAAACCTTGTGCTTCCCCACCCAGGACAATGTCACCCTTGCGAGACTTCTAAACTCACTATGGGCAGACCACCCTCAGGATCTACCCGAGCCCACCAAAGTCGGGATCACATTAACGCACCTCGTCCACGCCAGCAGCCATACGCCCTCACTTTTTGCAGAGGACAACCACCCCCGCCGCATGCAGCTGCAACATGCGATGGACCAGATCAACAAAGCCCACGGCGGGCGCAGCCTCTACTACGCCGACGCCCATCAAGCGCAGCGCTGTAGCGAAGCTGCGCCCATGCGGATCGCGTTTAACCACATTCCCGATCTGGAATTTGAAAGCTGACTTTAGAAACTCGCGCGGGCGTCCACCCGACTCCCCCTACATCACATCCAAATCGACCAGAATCTCACGTGGGCTGGAGCCGTTTTCGGGGCCAACGATGCCGCGGTCTTCGAGCACTTCCATTAAGCGCGCAGCACGGTTATAGCCCACCCGCAAGCGACGCTGCAGCATCGACGTCGAGGCGCGCTTAGTACTACGTAATACATCGATTGCATCAGGCAACAGCTCATCCGCCTCTTCGCCGCCTTCGATGCCGCCACCTTCTTCACCACCCGCATCAATTTGCTGTTGAACCGCTTCGGCAAAGACTGGCGGATCGTTCTTCTCTTGGAGGAATTCCACGATCGCATTGATCTCATCATCCGAAACAAACGCACCCTGAGCACGCACCAGACTGGAGGTGCCAGGAGGAATAAAGAGCATGTCGCCCTTGCCGATCAGCGCCTCCGCACCGCCACCATCGAGAATCGTGCGACTATCAATCTTGGAAGCGACTTTGAAGGAGATACGACTGGGCAAATTGGCCTTAATCACGCCGGTGACAACATTCACTGACGGACGTTGCGTTGCCAGAACCAAGTGGATGCCCGCAGCACGTGCGAGCTGCGCGATACGCGCGATACAGGTCTCGATATCGGCAGGTGCGACCATCATCAGGTCCGCGAGCTCGTCGATCACGCAGACGATGTAAGGCAGTTTTTTCTTGGGAATTTCGAACGCATCATCATCGCGCGGCACTTCCATGTTGCTCACGGCGGCACGCTCTTCTGGTGTCATTTCGGCATCCATGGCTTCAGCCTTGGCTTGCTCTTCCTTATCCTTAAGCAACTTCGCGTTAAAGCCAGCGATATTGCGCACGTTGGTCTTGGCAAAAATCTGGTAGCGATGCTCCATCTCAGCAATCAACCATTTCAGCGCACCCGGCACTTTCTTGGCCTCAGTCACCACTGGAATCAACATATGCGGCAGCGCATTATACATCTGCATCTCCACCACTTTGGGGTCGACCATGATGAAGCGTAGATCTTCAGGGCCGGAGTGGTAAAGTAGCGATGCGATGATCGCATTGATGCAGACCGTCTTACCCGAACCAGTGGAACCAGCGATCAATACGTGCGGCATCTTAGTCAGATCCATCACCATCGGCTTACCCGTCACATCCTTGCCCAGTACCACTGGAATCTCTGCATTAGCATCTGCCCAAGCCTTCGACTCAACGATATCACGCATGCACACCGCCTCCGCAACCTTGTTGGGTACCTCGATACCGACCGTACCTTTACCAGGAACAGGCGCAAGAATACGGACCGACATCGCCTGCAAGCCCAGGGCGATGTTTTTGTCTAGATTGACGATCTTCTCGACACGCACACCCGGCGCAGGCTTTACCTCGTAACGAGTAATCACTGGCCCCGTGTGAATTTCACCAGGGATCACCTTGACCCCAAACTCATCCAGTGTGCGCACCAGCGCGCCCATCGTGCCCGCATGGTCTTCCTGATGCATCGAACCGATGCCTTGCGGCTCGGCCAACAAACTTAACGGTGGAAATACATAGTCCCCGCGACGCTCCGGTATCGAAGCGACGGCTTTTTCAGTTTTCTGCTCGGAGACCACCTTAATCATCGAAGGATCAAATTTAGGCTTTGCTGGCTCAACGTCCTCTACGGGCTCACTCAACACATCCGGTACTTCCGCAGCGGGCTCAGCCTGCTTCGAAATCGCTGGCTTCTTCTTGACTGTCTTCCGTGTCAATCGGGCAGGCGAACTCATAGAAGCAGGCAACAGAGATGGTCGGTGGTCATCCTCTTGCCCTTGATCAAATTCATCTTCATCCGCAGTCGAGCGTTCTAGCTGCTTGCTCGTCTTGGCAGCCGATCGATCGGCCTTTGCTTGTGCCTTTGCTGCTGCAGCCTCCTCTTTGGCAATGCGTTTGCGCTCCGTACGTTCCGCTCGAAGCGCTTTACGCGCCTCCTTAGAAGCAGTCAATCGCTCGAAAAAACCAAAATAGATTGATTGGACATAATCGGCGCAGCGTCCGAGATTATCGGTAAACACAATCATCGAGCCTACGGTAAAGCCCATTAAAAGAATGAAATATGACCCGAACAGACCGACGTAAGGCTCGAGTAAAATGGGGGCGATTAACTCCCCCAGAACGCCTCCACAGCCATGCGATAGCTGATCTTGAAATAACCCGCCGGAGCTATCTGCACCGAGCATGGCGATCAACCCCGCCGCACAAATCAACGATGCGAATGCAGCCGCACTGGTCATCGCCCGCTTGCGAGGCTGTTGCTGAATCAGAAAACGAACTCCAATCCACATCAAATAAACCGGTAGCAGAAAAATCGACGCCCCCAAATAATGGAATCCATAGAAGCCAAGAAAGCTTCCTAAGTGTCCGACTAGGTTGGTGTCCGTGGGTGGATCCGCATGATACTGCCCGGAATTATAGTCAAAAATCGCCACCAACAGCAATACCGCGATGGTAAACAATAACAGCGCCCAGGCGGGCCGAGAGCCCGCTTTACGCGGTTGGGAGACAACTTTTTTACGCGCGACTGTCTTGTTCGGTTTTCTTGCCATATAATCTGCTTATAAAAATCAATTCCTATCAATGCGACAAACCGCTCGTAAGAAGATAGTAATCGTATTAAAATCCAACATCCGAGTGAAAAATGCAACTCCTAGAATTCACTGCCTGATACTTATTACGACTTCGTTTGTGGTCTGATTAATGCTTAGAAGACAAATAGCCAGACCACTGAAAGTAAAGCTCAACTCTCCCAAATGCCCTCTCTGCCAATGCTTAGATCGCTCAAAAAATTCCCTCGCAGCTGCCAAACTGCGTCCTTGAATTCTTTTCAGTAATCAACACACTTCCGCGCTCATCTTGAAACAGATCCGCTAATCTGCGGTCTACGAGATCCTCCACTTTCCGAAAAATGACAGAAAAAAACACAGACACACCCGAAGAAATCGACGCACAAGCCGAAGCTGCTGAAGTCGTCGAAGAAACTGCCGCTGAAACTCCAGAAATAGAGGAAACTCCGCTGGAAAAAGCGGAAAAAGAGGCCGCAGAAATGAAATCTCGCTGGTTGCGCTCGGTCGCGGACATGGAAAACTACCGCAAGCGTATCGGTCGCGAAAAACAAGATATTATCCGGAGCGCCGCGGCAAATGTCGTCGAATCCCTGCTCCCTGTATTAGATAATATGAAGCTTGGCCTACAAGCCGCGGAAAACCACCCGGAAGCGAAGGATGTCACGATCGGCTTCAAAATGGTCGACGATCAACTCAAGCGCTCACTCAGCGAACAAGGCCTCGAAGAGCTCATTCCAAATGGCGAAAAATTTGACCCCAATCTGCATGAGTGCATCGCACAGCAACCTTCCGACGAAGTTGAGGAAGACAAAGTGATTCAAACCGTTCGCGCTGGCTACCGCTTAAACGAGCGTCTCATCCGCGCAGCAAACGTCATCGTTTCCAGCGGCCCAGCCAACGCGTAACTCAGGATAGACCACTATGGCGCAAGCAGATTTATATGAAACCCTCGGCGTCTCGCGTGATGCATCCGCTGACGAACTTAAGAAAGCTTATCGTAAGCTGGCAGTTAAATATCATCCAGATAAGAACCCTGACGACAAAGTCGCGGAAGCCAAATTCAAGGAAATCTCGTCAGCATACGACAACCTGAAAGATCCGGACAAACGCGCAGCATACGATCGCTACGGTCACGCCGCATTCCAAGGTGGCATGGGCGGAGGCGGTGGCGGTGGGCACGATCCATTCGACATGTTCCGCGAAGCCTTTGGTGGCCGCGGCGGCGGTGGTGGCGGTGGCATCTTCGACGAATTCTTCGGCGGCGGTGGCGGTCAATCCACCGGCGGTGCGGCACACGGCTCAGACTTGCGCTACGATCTAGAGATCTCGCTGGAGGAAGCAGTTAAAGGCTGCGAAAAGGAAATCCGCTATCGACGCCCTGCAGAGTGTAAAAAGTGCCATGGTGAGGGTGCCGAGCCTGGCTCTAAAAAAGTCACTTGCCCCACCTGTGGAGGCACTGGCCAAGTCTCCTCTAACCGAGGTTTCATCAGTTTTCGACAGGTCTGCCCGAATTGCCAAGGATCTGGTCAAATCATCGAAAAACCCTGTAAGAATTGCCACGGTGAAGGCCGTGAGATGGAAACCAGTACTGTCAAAGTCCGTATCCCAGGCGGTGTTGCCACTGGCTCGAAGTTACGCTCTGCGGGCAAGGGTGAAGCGGGGCAAATGGGCGGTCAAGCAGGCGACCTCTACATCATTATTCACGTCAAAGAGCACGAGCTTTTTGAACGCCACGATCACGACCTCTTTTGCGAGGTCCCAATTAAATTCACGCTCGCGGCCCTAGGTGGCGCAATCAATGTGCCGACCCTATTTGGCAAAGGCTCTCTCAAGATTCCAGCAGGCACACAAACTGGCACCACTTTTCGCCTGCGCGGCCAAGGAGTTCCACACCTTCGCGGCAATCGCAAGGGCGACCTGCTGATTCGCGTCCAAATCGAAGTCCCAACCAAGCTTAGCAGCGAGCAAAAGAAAAAGCTCGAGGACTATGCAGAGTCGTGTGGGGACCCGGCAAACCCAATGGGCGAATCTTTCGTCGAGAAAGCCAAGAAATTCTTTCGCTAGGAATAGATTCCTAATTATTCATTCCTCATTCACTCGTGACTTATCCAATCGTAATTCTCGGCTCTGGCCGCGGCTCTAATGCGGATGCACTGTTGAAGGCCGAAGCCAATAAACAGCTCGGCGCGGCAAAAATAGTCGCGATTTTCAGTGACCACGAAGACGCTGGTATTCTTGAGCTGGGGCAAAAATACCAAGTTCCCGCGATCTATATCGACCCCCAGCGTAAAGGGGCCCGACTGAGTGACGAGGCAGAGCAAAACTACATCGATAGAATCGCCTCGTTTTCCCCTAAGCTTATCGTGCTAGCTGGTTTTATGCGTATTATTAAGCGTCCTTTTATCGAGGCTTTTGAAGGACGCATGATTAATCTACACCCAAGCTTACTGCCGAGTTTTCCAGGCATGAATGGCATTGGTCAAGCCTACGAGCATGGCGTCAAAGTCACTGGCTGCACCGTGCATTGGGTCACGCCTGAATTGGATGCTGGACCGATAATCGATCAAAAAGAAGTGCGTATTCAGGATAAAGACACTCTCGAGATGCTTGAGAAAAAAGTGCATATTTCTGAGCATCAGCTATTACCAGATGTCGTTGCGCGTTTAAGTCAGGGCACGATTAAGCCTTTATAATTCCTCTAACAAGAGTGATTTATGCCTAACTCAAATGGCGCAGGCACCATTCATTTTAAATGACACGGTGACGCCTCCTCTGCCACCTATGAATCATTTCTATCTTAAAAACTATGAGCACACAATTTGAACTTCGCGCGGTCATTACCAATGAAATGGCAGATCTCCTCGACGGCTATTTTTTTGAAATTGAATCGGCCCATTGGGGGGTGATGCAAAAAGAAGTTAACGATCCTTATGAAGTCTTCGGCATCTTCGCCGACGCCTCTAAAGCACACGCTGCACTTGCCGAGTTACGCAGCGAATTTCCGAATCTACCTGAAGCATTTACTGAAACTGTAATCGAAGATGCTGATTGGCAAAATGCCTACAAAGAATTCGTCAAGCCATGGAGCGATCGACAACTGCACTGGATCCCGCTCTGGGAGCGTGATACGATCACTAGCCCAACGGATGCCGCAATCGTCTACTTAGACGCTGGCATGGCCTTTGGCACCGGCGCACACGAGACGACACGCCTCTGTGCCCGCCGCCTACAGGACTACCGTGACGCTCATGCTGACGCGCTCGACAGCTCAGTCATCATCGATGCCGGCTGCGGCTCTGGCGTGCTCGCGCTGTCTGCTTCTGTACTCGGATTTAAGAATATCCTAGGTTTCGACTTTGATCCAGAAGCGATCACCGTCTGCCAGAGTAATACTGCAGAAAATTCACATATCTCCCCCATTGCATTCGAAGTCGCAGATTTAGAAAAAGGCCTCAAGAACCGCCAAGCCGATCTGCTTCTGGCCAACATCCAAACCGATGTCCTGATCCCGCACTGCGATCCCGTCGTCCACGGAGTCAAATCCGGGGGCACGCTTGCCCTCAGTGGAATACTCGTTAAAGAGCTCGACCTCGTGCGCAGCCACTACGAGGTGAAATTTGCAGAGCTTCGCCCAGAGAGCCAGATCACTGTCGACTCTCGTCAAGACGGAGAATGGGGCGATTTGCGGTTTGTATTGTCGTAAGAGCAATTTTACCGCGATTCCATGCTTGCGAAGCAAATCAAGACACTTTCATATACTTTTTAATGCAAAGTATTGGAGAGCGATTTGAAGAAGCACGTAAGCGCAAAGGTATTTCCTTACGCGAGGCATCCGAGGCGACAAAAATACGCAGTGATTTCCTCGGCAACATCGAACAAAATAAGTTTAGTTTCGATCTGCCTGAGATCTACAAGCGCGGCTTTCTGAAAAACTACGCACGCTACCTCAAACTGGACCCAGAAAACATCCTTACTGAATACAAAGCGCATATATTAAGCCAGTCGCGTAGCGGTAAGAAAGGTACTGAACTGTTTGGTAGTATGGACGTTACTGGAGGCGCCATTGATGAACCAAACGACCCGCAGGCGGAGCCATCCTATGGCCATATTTCGAGCTCTAAAACCGCCGCTGAACCGGATGCAACTGCTGAAGTAGACGACAGCGACAAAATCTTTTATATCAAAGCGGGGCTAGTTTTTGTTGGTATTATTGCACTCCTCGTAGTGCTACTCGGCCTTGCCAAAGCAATCATGGGCAGTGGCGCACCTCAAATCGATGACTCGCAACTGGATGATCCAGCAACTATTGCCGAACCAGCAGAGCCAGTTCCAGCACTTGTTCAGCCTGCCACTGCCAACGAGACCATTACTTTAATTGCCAGCGGAAATGTGTACGTGCTCGTTAAGCAGCTCGACAATAATCAAGAACTGTTACGCAGAACACTCGCTGAAGGTGAGACCGTATCGCTCGCTAAAAGTGGTCCAATAGACATTTTATTCACCGCAGGGGAACACCTAGTTATCGTCGATTCGGCTGGTGAAAAACTTCGCCCCAAGGGCACAGGCACTGCGAAAATATCGATTCCATAAGATTGGAATAACCTAGAGGTGCAGCCGACGGTTCAACCGCCTCCTGAAGATGTTTATGCTCGTTGCGCTGTTCTCATCCGTCCTACTCGACACCGCTACCAGATGCGCGCGCACTGACTGGCTTCCCCAACACTTCGCCGTAGATAAACGCCGCTCGTGCGGCTGCCGGGTCGCAAAGTGTCGAGCGAACCGAGCCTGATAACAACCCGCCGCGCACTCGGCGCTTGGCAACACGACTCGCACCACTCGACGATGCACGTAGTCCTGCCTGATGCTTGAGTGCCTCTGCTCGACGCTTAGTCGCTTCAATCGCTTGCAAGCGTTCATCCATTTGCTGCGCGTATGCATTATCTGAGGCATCCCAAGAAAAAGGGCCCTCTACCGGGACAGGCTCTGGTACCTGCTCTACATGATGAGGTTGTTGCTGCGTTTGTTTCTGACGCTCCACCACTTCTTTACGCTGCTCACGCTGAGCTGCCACTGGCTCTGGCCTCGTTGGAGCCGATCCCGCAGCTTGACGTCGCTCCAAGATTTTCCGGCGGATCGCTTCCTGTATCTGCCGCTGACGGGCTTCATAATCATCCGCAGTGTCTTCATCGCTATTCTGCCGTGGCAAGGATGTCGGACGCTCTTCATCGTCTTTGCTTTTAAAGATCTGTCCCCCAAAGAGGTAGATCGCCGCAAAAATGATGCCGCCGATAACTTTTATAATCTGTTCTAAACTATCCATGAGTCATGCAATGAGACGGCCATCGCTGACCGTCTCATTCATCTATAGCGCTCTATTGCTTCTCATCTCCCTTAGAGATTGAATCGCGCATATCAGTGTCGGCCTTGACGTTATTCATCTTATAATAATCCATCACACCGAGATTTCCTGAGCGGAAGGCTTCCGCCATGGCAAGTGGTACTTCAGCCTCGGCTTCGACAACCTTCGCCTGCATCTCTTCCACTTTCGCCTTCATTTCCTGCTCGAGGGCAACCGCTGCCGCACGGCGCATTTCGGCCTTCGCTTGAGCCACGTTCTTGTCTGCTTCAGCTTGCGACTCCTGTAGCTTCGCTCCAATATTTTCGCCGACATCAACATCTGCGATATCAATTGAAAGAATCTCAAACGCAGTACCCACATCGAGGCCACGGTCTAGCACTACCTTGGAAATGCTATCGGGCGATTCGAGCACCGACTTATAAGAATCAGCCGAACCAATTGTAGTCACAATACCTTCACCGACACGCGCAATGATAGTCTCCTCAAGCGCGCTACCCACGTAGTTATCAAGATTGGAGCGCACCGTGACTCGCGCGCGTGCCTTAACCTGAATGCCGTCCTTGGCAACACCATCGATAGTGGCACGGCCACTGCCTGCCGCAGGGCATTCGATAACCTTCGGATTGATCGAAGTACGTACCGCCTCGAGCACCGACTTACCAGTCCCTTTCGTCGCGAGATCAATTGCACATGCCCGCTGCCAATCAAGGCTAATGTTCGCTTTATCCGCAGCAATAATTGCCTGCACTGTTTGAATCACATTACCTTCCGCAAGGTAATGAGCTTCAAGATCATTCGCGCTTATTTCAATCCCTGCTTTGACCGCAGTGATGCGAGCATCAACGATCAATGATGCAGGTACGCCGCGCAAGCGCATCGCAATCAAAGTCAGAAAACTAACCGATGCGCCTGCAAGCATGGCCCGCAGCCATGTCATAAAGAAGGTGGCAATCACCAATATCAGCACCAGAATGATGAGGGCTAGGATCGCAGCAGCGCCGAGTTGCCAGCCAGCGAGTGCAAGAGGGAGGATCTGTGTATTCATAGTTTTTTAATGATTAATTTGAAATTATCTTGAGCCACAATACGTATCGCTTGATCGCATTCGATGTAGCCATCTTGGGAACAAGCTTCGTAACTCTTGCCATCAATAGCAACCTTTCCAGACGGATTTAAACGTGTAATCGTAAGGCCTTCACGCCCGATTACTGTTTCATCAGCCACTGCCTCACGTGTATGACCGTCGACTGCAGCTTGAAGTAAAAATTTCTGTCCGAACGAGGTTTTTGCCATCAGCTTAAACTCCATTATCACCAGGATGACGATCGTGCTCAGACTACCAAAGAAGACGGCCAATGCGCCAAGGACTCCATAGGCATCAAAGCCGAACCATGTCGCGACACACACACACAGCGCCGCTAAAACTCCCAATACTCCACCCGGCAATAGGACCTCAAAGAAGGCCAGAATCAGCGCCGCCAGCACCAAGCCAAGGATCATACTCATGACACTACCTCCTCAACAATTAGCTCAAAATCAGCGCTACGGACAACCCGTATCGCAGCGCCGCGCTCAACCATACCCACGGGGCAATGCGCCTCGTATCGCTGACCATCAATCTCGACACGGCCACCGGGATGCAATGGCGTCAATGCAACCCCCTCACACCCTGGTTGAGGTAAAGTCGATGCTCGCTGTTCGCGAATCGCGTGGCTATCACCACCCGCAGCCTCTTCGAGCACCATCTTTCGCTCAAACCACGATCCAGGCAACAGTCGCGCCGTACCCACAGCACCTGCAACAGCTATTGAAATTCCAAAAATCAATTGTACCAGTGGTCCAACAAACATCTCTGGCGCAATCGCAACGCCCTCGCCCCCTTCGCCTGCTGGCCAATAATCCACCATCGTCCAGAGCAGCGACCCAAGCATGAGCCCCATCCCAGACAGCGCAAAAACCACCGAACCAGGAAACAGAAATAGCTCTACCAACACCAACAACACACCAAGTACGAAGAGAAACGCAGACTCATTACCCGCAAGACCTGCAATGTAGTGGCTCGCAAAAAAGATTCCAAGCAAGACGAGCCCACCAATGCCAAAAATACCAAAGCCTGGCGTCTTAAATTCAATAAAGAGTAATAGCCCCCCTAATCCCATCAAAATTGGGGCGATTGTATTCATCCACTTGGCTATCTCCTCTGAGTAGCTGAGCTCAAAGTCACGAATCTCATAATTGCCCGCGCCCAAGCGTGCATCGAGCAAATCGTCAATCGAATCATAGATTCCTTCACCGAGGAGCTTGCTCGGCGGATCCCCGTATTCTTTGACCGCTTCCGCGGCGGTCAGCGTTAATAATTCTCCCGCTGGCTTGAGCACTTCATCGCCTATTTTCAGTTCAAAATCCGCATCCAGCATCGCACGGATCACATCTGCTCGATAAGGATACTCGGCAGTCATGACTCGTATATTTGCGCGCAAATAACTCTCGATTTTTTGCTTGGCGGTTTCAGCAACATCTTCGCCTGTACCCTGAATCACCGCAGATGCACCGATTTTACCGATTGGTGAAAAGTAAATTTCTTGTGTCGCTGCCGCAATGAATGAGCCCGCCGAGATTGCGTCGTCATTGACATAAGTCGCAGTGATCCCTTCGAATCGATTGAGCATCTCCATCATCTCCAGCGTCAAATCCACGCGACCTCCAGGGGTATCCATATCAAGAATCACCATTTCGACATCGTTGGCGATCGCATCTTTAAGACCACGACGAAGGATGTAGAGATTCGGTGTGCTGATCGCATCAGTGATCGGGATCACGTAGACATCGGTTTGGCTACTGGCCACTGGAATAGGCTCATTGACCTCTTGGCTCTGCACCCCATTCACACAGAAAAGCCAAAACGCTAAGAAAAAAAGAGAGATACGATTCATAACGAAACTTAGCACTAGTATCGGAATTAGCGGATGCAACGCAAGCACTGACGCGCAATTTCATACATCCTCTACGTCTACGAGAAACTGCACAACCATTCTACCGAACTAACCACGGACAGCCGTGAGCGGAGCAGCCAAGCTCGATAATCTCACGCTAGACAATTTACCAAAGTTGCTTCAGTTATAACCTCTATGGAAACGATTGATTATGGTGGCGTCACACTGCACCGCTGGACCTGTGGCCCTTCGAGCTTCCTTGCCCGCCCCGAGCTCGGTGCGCGGCTGATGAATTGGAACGTACAGATGTCTGATGGTAGCGTGCGCGACGTCATCCAATGGCCTGAAGGTGCTGATTTCGACAACTTCGCGAAAGTGCGCGGGGGCAACCCGATTCTCTTTCCATTCGCGGCGCGCAGCTTCAACAAGGGGAAGATAGGCTACTGGCCAGACCAAGATGGCGCAGTCCGGCCGATGCCAATACATGGCTTTGCCCGAAATGGGGCGTTCAACATCGTTGCGATCAACGATGAAGGCTTCACAGCCGAACTTCAACCAACCGGAGACGACCACCTCGCCTATCCATACGACTACCGATTCACTGTACGCTATGAGTTTTGCGAATTGTCCATAAAGGTAATCTTGACCTTGGAAAATCTAGATACACAGCCAATCCTATGGTCTGCGGGACACCACTTTTATTTCGCGCTGCCATGGCGCGAAGGTAGCACACGCGGCGACTACCGCTTCAAAATTCCAGCTAAAGCATGCTATACGCATGCAGAGGACGGCACTTTGATTCCAGTCAAACCATTTGATAAGCATAGCTCCTTTGGCACCGACGAAAACAGTAATCGGATCTACACCCAGTTGCATGACGAACTGACGACATTCGGCCCTAAGGATGGCAATGAAGACGTCACCATTCGGATTCTGCAAGATACCGACACCGCCTCTCCGACTAATGCTATGGTGATCTGGACAGAATTTAAAGACAGCCCGTTCTACTGCGTGGAGCCATGGATGGGGCCGCCCAACAGTGCCGAACACAAGATCGGCCTGCACACGGTTGAGCCAGGTCAACGCTCGAGTTTTGCCGTTGAGGTGTCGGTCTAATTCGCTACGTGCTAACCTCTTTACTGCAATGCAACCGAAGGATCCTGAAAAAGTGCGAACACTCCCAATCACTATGCCCATTCGTAACGCTGAGAAACTTCTGGAAATAACCGCTAAAGCCGTCACTATCCGACGAAATTTTTTAGCCACACGGCTAAATCACTTTGTATGAAGATCATAATTATCGGTGCTGGTGAAGTCGGCCATAATCTTTGCACGACGCTTTCCGCTAGCGGGAACGACGTGACTCTGATCGAGCAGTCTGCCAAGCGCGCAGAGTCTCTGGATGAGGAACAAAATGCTCGTATCATTGCCGGAAATGGTAGCTCCGCGCGTCAACTGATTGATGTCGATGTCGCCGATTGCGACGCATTTTTGGCGATGACGAGTGACGATCGAACCAATGTCATCTCCTGCTCATTAGCCAAAGGCCTCGGCGCCAAAAACACGATTGCCCGCATCCATGACGAAACGTATAGCGACAATTCGGTAATCAACTATCAGGTACACTTTGGCATCGATCTACTGGTTAATCCTGAAGCGATTTGCGCAGTCGAGCTCGCCAAAGCGATCCGTAACCCGGGGCGGGTCGCAGTGGAAAACTTCGCCCGCGGGCAAATCGAGTTTCAACAGCAACGTGTCGCCAGCGGCTCTCGCTTAGTCGGCAAAAAGCTCAAAGACCTGAAACTGGATCCACGTGTGCGTATTGGCAATATCCTGCGTGGTGAGGTGAGTGAGGTCGCTGGCCCTGAAACTGTAATGGAACAAGGCGATGTCGTCACTTTATTTGGCTATCCGGATGCACTTTTCGCCTTGCGCGAGCGCTTCGACCCCAAACAAAAAGTTAAAGAAGTGAGTGTCGTACTCTTTGGTGGCAGCGAAACCGCGATTAGCCTCATCCGCCTACTCTCCCATCCTCGCTTTAAAGTTCGCGTCATTGAGAAGTGCCCAGAGCATTGTCGCACACTATCCGAACGTTTCAAAGAAATCACTGTGATTCATGGCGATGCGACCTCTTTACGCTTACTTGAAGAGGAGCAAATTGGGCAGTGCGACTATTTCGTCGCCTGCACCAAGGATGACGAAGAAAACATTTTAACTAGCTTACAGGCATCTAAGCTGGGCACACCACACGTGCAGGTTGTCATCAATAAAGGCGACTACGATCAGCTCGACAACATTCTTAAAACCATGCTCGGCATTGAAGTTGTTGTCTCACCGCGTCGAGCGACCGCTAAATTCATGCAGCGCAGCCTTTCCACAGAGCCATTCTCTGTGCTCGCAGAATTACCCAACGGAGGCGGGCGGATTCTGGAACTGCGCATCAATCATTCTAGCCCTTGTGTGGGCAAGACAGTCAAAGACATCCAGCTCCCCATCGGCAGCCTCTTTGTCGCCATTCAGCACAAGTTTAAAGCACGAGTCCCTGCCGCAGATGATACTATCCTTGCGGGCGATCGGGTGTTGGTGCTGGTCAATAAAGAGCAGGAAAAGGACCTCATCCATCGGCTCCTGTAGATGCCCCTCGCGACTCAATCGGGATGCCACCAACCTAAGAGGACTGTAACGGAGTGAATACTACGATCATTTATAAACTACTCAGCATGGTGCTACTGGCACTCGCTGGGGCATTCGGCCTGTGTATCATAGCTGGACTAGCCTGCGGTGAATCCTTTGGGGATGCATCACTGCAAGCCTTCTTGATGTCGATCGGTATCACACTTGGTCTGGCGCTCGTCTTTCACATCCTCGGGCGTAAAGGAGTCGCTAAGCTGTTTCGGCGCGAAGCACTCTGCCTGATTGGCCTCTCTTGGCTATTGGCGACAGTCGTTGGCGCCACTCCATATTTATTGATAGTCGAGCATTGCGCAATCTCGGATGCCATTTTTGAAAGCAGTTCGGGGCTGACCACGACAGGTGCGACCGCATTTCAGAATTTTCACGAGTTCCCCCACAGCCTCTTATTCTGGCGCTCACTCAGCCAATGGGTCGGCGGACTTGGCGTAGTCGTTTTTTTCGTCGCCCTACTGTCATCGCTCGGTGCGGGTGCGAAAATTCTGTTCAGTAACGAATCCTCCGGCACGTCTGCGGACTTCGACCAAGGTCGGATTCAGCGCGGCGCATTCCACCTAATGCTTTACTACTTAAGCATTTCGGGGCTCTGTACTATCGCCTACAAATGGGGGGGGATGGACTGGTTTCAATCGATCAATCATGCCATGACGACCATCGCAACTGGCGGTTTTAGTACTGAGCCAAAGAGCCTGGAGCAATTTAACAGCCCAGCACTGGAATGGATCTCCATTGTTTTCATGGTGCTCTCGGCCACGACCTTCGTATTTGTCATACGCTTGCTACAGCAACGTAAGCACGTACTGCGACACACCAAAGAAGTCGTCTGGTTTTATGGAATTTTAGTTGGCGCTACTTTTTTACTGTCGATCTATTTGGTGGAGCTTACTGGTGAATTACCGAATCACGACAGCATCCGCACCGCGGCATTTCAGGCAGTCTCGATTATGACGACGACTGGTTACTCATCAGTGGATTTCGACACATGGCTGCCGCCCGCCAAGATGCTGCTGATTATTCTCATGTTTATCGGAGGCTGCTCGGGCTCCACTGCGGGTGGCGTCAAGGTCGTCCGCATCGTCATTGCAATGAAAGCTGCGAAGCGTAGTATCATGCATGCCTTTCGGCCAAATATTGCGATTCCTATGCGCATGAGTGGCCAGTTACTGAACGAACAAGCGATTCAAAATGTCATCGTTTTTCTGATGCTACTGATCAGCCTGCAGATCGGCTCGATGCTCTTTGTTTCAGCCAATGAACCACACTTAGCATTTATTGGCGTCTTTTCTACGGTCCAAGCGACTCTCTTTAACATTGGGCCAGGCTTCGACGCCATCGGTCCTTCGCAACACTTTCAACACCTGCGCGACTCGACTAAGATATTTCTCTCGCTATTAATGATCCTTGGCCGCTTGGAGCTCTATGCAGTAATGGTGCTCTTCGTACCCTCCGTCTGGAAACGGTTTTCGTAACCTAAGGCAGCTAGCTTGCGGGCATTATACCTAACCCGCATCGCTTAGCTTATTATTTGCACAAAAAAGCCCGCAACTGAAGTCGCGGGCT
Source organism: Puniceicoccaceae bacterium (assembly GCA_017857255.1). Lineage (GTDB taxonomy): Bacteria > Verrucomicrobiota > Verrucomicrobiia > Opitutales > Coraliomargaritaceae > Lentimonas. Next base: position 25,015 of record JAFMDL010000022.1, read on the forward strand.
TTTGGAATTAGTTCTTAGTGGATCGGCTCAGTCTTCGCCGTCCTCGCCGATTGCTTCGACTGGGCACCCCTCGAGCGCTTCCATGCACAGCTCGATATCGTCAGCGGACTCTGGTTGCTTGTGCACAAAGGAATAGCCTCCGTCTTCGTTACGCGTAAAGAAATCCGGAGCAGTTTCGCGGCAAAGGTCACAATCGATGCATTGTTCATCGACATAAAACTTCCCTTTAACATTTTCCGGCCATTTTTCGTCTAGTTCTGCCATGCAGGCAAAATCGGGTATTTCTTATATGAGTCAAGCGGGAAGCCCTGTAATCTTAATTTGCATCTATGCTGAAGCTTCAATTGCAATCCCAGCAGAATCCCTATTATATTCATGCTTCGCTCTCTGCTGGAACACGCGACACTTGCTGCGGTCTGCTGAGGTGCTGCCTATCACCTTTTAATTTCCGATGTTATACGACCGCCCTTACATGCGCCAAAATACAGAGCCTGCTGCTCAGCAGGCCAGCGCGGTGACCATTCTCCTAATCGTCACAATCGCCATCTTTGTTCTGCAACAAGTACTCAACGTCGCGTTCCCCGCGGCCTATGGACGACCGAATCAATTTCTAACAGACTGGGGCGTCTTTAGTGTAGTAAATTTTAAAGCCCTCAAAGTCTGGACCGTGGTCAGCTATGCGTTTCTGCACGACTCGGCAACAATTATGCACATCGTGGGTAATATGCTTGGGCTCTTTTTTATCGGTCGCATCATCGAACCACTGCTGGGTAAGCGTGCGTTCCTGTTGCTTTATTTCAGTGGCGCCATCGCGGGCGCATTGGCTTACTTAGCCTTTCATTTCAATGGCTATGGTGCCCTTGTGGGCGCTTCCGCGGCAGTCTTCGCGCTCGTCTCATTCTTCTGCCTGCTCTACCCCGAGCGTCCCATCACATTGCTACTGTTTTTTGTCCTGCCTGTCACCGTCAAGCCAAAGTGGCTCTTCTGGGGACTGCTCGGCTACTCTATTTATGCGCTCATATTTAATGAACTTCCTGGCGGACGCCATAACGTCGCTCACTCGGCCCACCTCGGTGGCTTCCTCGTCGGCGTGCTCTATTTTCGCTATATTTACAGCAAACAATCACCCTTTGGCGCAGCTCCTAGCCGCCCTAGCATCGAGTTGCCTGCGTGGTTCAAGCGCCGCAAAAAAGTAACCAGCCAAACCAGCTACCGCGTCAACCGCCCAACCACTAGCCGCGATGAGCTGCAAAAAGAGGTCGATCGTATTTTAGACAAAATCAATATTTCCGGATTCGGATCACTCAATCCTGCCGAAAAATCAACACTCGACCAAGCAAAGGACATTCTCAGCAAGTAATAACCACGCGTATACTCGCAAGCCGACTCAAGGCCCACTTTTAATGATCACTCGACTCAAACCCTTTACTCGCTGCGTAGCCATTGCACTCGCAGCTCTTACGCTACAGGCCTCTGCATATGGAGAGTTCGAGCAAACCAAAGAAATGACTGCCCAAACACGCTGGGTGGTAAATACCATCAACTCGCGCCATTACCTTCGCGAAAATATGGATGCGCTCAACGGCAGCGAAATCGTCGAGGCATTTTCCGAATCTTTTGATTATGCCCACATGTATTTCCTCCGTAGTGAAGTCGATCGCTTTGTCTTCCGCTTCGGTGGGGCGATGGAAGATTTTCTCGCCAAAGGAAATCTCTACGCAGCCTTTCAAATCTACGCAGCCTTCCAAAACAATGCTCAAATTCGTACCGAATGGGTCTATGAGCGTCTCACCCAAGACTTCGACTTCACTGCCGACGAAACCTTCACACCCGACCGCCGCGAAGCAAAATGGCCGACCACCCAAACCGAAAGCAACTCACTCTGGGAACGCCGCTTAAAATACGAGCTACTCAATGAACTGCTCTCACTCGCAAGCGAGGAACGAGATGAAGAGATTGAATACGGCGAAACTAAAAACCCAGATGTCCTCTCTGATAACGAAGCCGACAGCTTCGACCCAGCCAAAATTCAACGACTATTAAATGACCCCGATTTCATCGCGACGACTCTCGACGAAGCACGTGAGACCATCCGCCGTCGCTACGAGCGCAACCTCACCTATATTAACGACCGCGAAGCAGCCGAAGTACAGGAGTCCTTCATTAATGCGATGACGCAACTCTTTGACCCACACTCGAGCTTCCTTTCTGCAGATACGCTTGAAAGCTTCAACTCCGCGGTGCAAAATTCATTCGTTGGTATTGGTGCTTTACTTCAAGATGACGATGGCATCTGCACGATTAAACAGATCCTACCCGGCGGGCCGGCAGAAGAATCTGGGCTCTTGGACGACGAAGATAAAATCCTTGCTGTCGCTCAAGGGCCTGATGGCGAGTTTGAAGACGTCGTGGACATGCAACTACGCTATGTGGTGCGAAAGATTAAAGGCGAAAAAAACACGATCGTCCGCCTGCTTATACGTCCGGGCTCAGCGGGTGATCCCTCGGTACGTAAAGAAGTCTCGATCACACGTGGTGAAGTGAAACTCACCGCCAATCTTGCTTCTGCAACGCTCATCGATATCCCAAATGCCATTGGTGGACTCACTCCCGTTGGTGTCATTGAGCTGCCTTCCTTTTACGGTAATATCGGCGCAGGTGGCACACTGACTACAACCGCTGGCGATGTCACCGAGCTCCTCCAAAAGCTCAAATCTGCAGGTGCACAAGGGATTATTCTCGATCTGCGCATGAATGGCGGAGGCCTGCTAAGTGAAGCCGTTCGCGTCGCGGGTCTCTTCATCCCGGTTGGCCCTGTGGTACAAGTGCGCAATCCGGATGGCCGCACGGACGTGCTATCCGACCGCGACTTGAATATCGAATGGGAAGGCCCACTCATCGTGCTCACCTCGCGCTTCAGTGCTTCGGCCTCAGAGATTGTCGCAGGTGCCTTACAAGATCATGGACGTGCATTGATCGTCGGCAACAGCTCCACGCATGGCAAAGGCACTGTCCAGGAAGTCTACCATATGAATAGTCGCCCCGCCTTTTCATGGTTCCAAACAACTCCAGCTGCCACCACCCGCCCTGTTGCCTCCAAAATTACAATCAAGCAATTTTACCTTCCAGGCGGTAGCTCAACGCAGGTGAAAGGAGTCCCCTCCGACATCGCACTCCCCTCAGTCAACGAGTTTCTCCCGATCGGCGAATCTGATCTGCCTCATGCCTTAGCATGGGACAAGATCGACGAGGTCGACTGGATCAACGATTGGCAAAAGCTCAATATCTCTAGCCCCGAAGACCCTGAACTAAAAGCCGCACTCGGGCGTAATAGCGTTACTCGCCAAGATGAGCTCGAAGAATTCGCATTCCTCAACGAACAAATCGAATGGCGCCGACAACGCTTTGATGAAAAAGACATTTCACTGAACCTAGAAACACGCATCGAGCGGAAGATCACTGACCAGAAGCGCATTGATGCAATGGACGAAGCCTACGAAGCACTGTGCGCAAAGAATTACGCGACCGAGCCCTTCATTCTAAAAATTGCTGCAGAACAAGATGCAGCCTCAAAAAAGAACCTTGAACAAGCCGAAGCGGCAAAGCCAGCGCTCGCAGCCGAAAACACAGACGGTAGCGAAGTGCCCCTCGACACACAAAATTCTGACGATGATGAGAAGCCCGACTTTGACATCTATCTTCGCGAAAGCGCTCGTATCATGGCCGATTGGATTGAGTTAGAGTCAGCTCAACAGCCAATCGTCACTAAAACGAAGCGCGCAGCAACAGTCACTCAGGCCCTGTAACTGACTAAAGCGGCCGACTAGCTACTGTCCCTTTACGATCTGATCGAGTTAACTATATACGATCGGTTAACTGATGTATGCAGTTAGTCGACCTACTCAGCGAGCCACCAAGTAATCGGTTCAAGTAAAGCAAGTACTCAATAAAAAACGCGCCTCCTTGCGGAAGCGCGTTTTTGAAAACTTGTATGAATCGCACTTAGCGGCGACGGCCTTTGGCGAGCTTTTGGGCAATCAAGAACTGAATGTTCGATTCGAGATGATCAACTTCACTCGGATCAATGCCTTCAGCTGCAGCGGTGCGTAGTGCTTCTTCAGCACGCGCCTGCGCGGACTCAACCTCCGAGAGGTCGATGTCGTTCACGTCGATGGCTGCTTCAGTGAGCACAGAGATCGTGTTACCGAGCACCTTGGCAAACCCATGGTCGACTGCGATGAACTCAGTGTTGCCGTCTTTAATCACCTTTAACTCGCCTGCGACGACTTTGGTGACCATCGGGATGTGACCAGTAAGGATACCTGCCTCGCCCGACTCAGTCGGCAATACGACCTGTGTGGCCTCAGTGCTGAGGACCTTTTCGTCAGGCGTAATGATTTCGAGTGTAAGTGACATCGAAATTAACCTTTTTTGTTAGCTTCGATAGCCATGTCGATTCCGCCCTTCATGTAGAGGTCGTTCTCGGCTAGGTCATCGCACTCTCCATTAAGGATCATTTGGAAGCCCTTAATGGTGTCTGCAGTAGAAACATATTCGCCCGGTGTTCCGGTGAAGATTTCAGCAACGTGGAATGGCTGCGAAAGGAACTTCTGCACCTTACGTGCACGATAAACAGTTTGCTTATCCTCGGGAGACAGCTCGTCGAGACCAAGAATCGCGATGATGTCTTGCAGGTCCTTATAGCGCTGAAGCACGTTCTGCACACCACGCGCACACTTGTAGTGCTCTTCGCCAACGATCGCTGGGTCGAGGGCGTTGGAGATCGAAGCGAGCGGATCCACCGCAGGGTAGATACCAAGCTCAGCGATCGAACGCTCGAGCACGATCGTGGAGTCCAAGTGAGCGAAGGTATTGGCTGGCGCAGGGTCAGTCAAATCATCCGCAGGGACGTAAACAGCTTGGAACGAAGTAATCGAACCCTTCTTAGTGGAGGTAATACGCTCCTGAAGGTTACCCATTTCCTGAGAAAGTGTTGGTTGGTAACCCACCGCAGATGGTGAGCGACCTAGAAGTGCGGACACCTCGGCACCAGCTTGTGAGAAACGGAAGATGTTATCCACGAAGAGAAGCACGTCTTGGTTCTTTTCGTCACGGAAGTATTCAGCCATTGTCAGACCGGACAAAGCAACACGCATACGTGCACCAGGGGGCTCGTTCATTTGACCGTAAACCAGAGCCACTTTGGACTTACTGATATCTTTTTGGTCGATAACGCCTGCATCAGACATTTCGTGGTAAAGGTCATTTCCCTCACGAGAACGCTCCCCAACACCGGCGAATACGGAATAACCGCCGTGTGCCTTAGCAATGTTGTTGATCAGCTCCATGATGACAACGGTCTTACCAACACCCGCACCACCGAAAGCGCCAACTTTACCACCCTTAGTGAACGGGCAGATAAGGTCGATGACCTTGATACCAGTCTCGAGGATCTCGGCGTCAGTTGCTTGGTCGATGAGTTCCGGTGGTAGGCGGTGGATCGAGCGACGCTCGTCGGTTGCTACCGGGCCCTTTTCGTCCACTGTATCACCAGTAACGTTGAAGATGCGGCCGAGAACGGCTTCACCTACAGGGACGGAGATCGATGAACCTGTGCCGACGACTTCCATGCCGCGGACGAGTCCGTCAGTGGATGTCATCGCAACAGCGCGGACAAGACCTTCACCGAGGTGCTGTTGCACTTCGAGTGTGAGGCTCTTTTCAGTGCCGCCGATGGAAAAGGCGATTGTGATGGCGTCGAAAATTTCGGGCACGCTATCCTGTGGGAAGGCGGCGTCGACGACGGCGCCGATGACTTGGACGATTTTACCGTTTTTGCTCATGATTT
>JAFMDL010000078.1 GCA_017857255.1 Puniceicoccaceae bacterium
GCAATCACTGTTAGGCCTCCACCAGTAACTGCACCAGCGACCACCGCATATTCAAGCCCTTTAGCATGTGCCAGCGCATCGCCCGCTTTAGAGACTAATTCACCGTTTACAAGCTGATCTGGGCTAAAAGCAGGCACCTGAGCTGCGAGAAAAGTAATCGCTGCATTATCATTAAACGCAGTCAACACAGTGGCGCCAATAAAGAGTGGTACCTCCGCGAGTGAACTCAGTACTGGCGAGATCCACCAACCCTGCAGGCCACCGTGAGTCACCAAACCCGCAAGGAAAAATCCGACTAAGACAGGCGACTTTAAACTGATCTCATACTGATAATGATGCGTTGCCATAGTAAACGCCATAAAGAATAAAAACCCTGCGATAAAGAATGCTGGATGGTGTAAAGTGAAAACAGTCCACGCCACAAAACCCAAATGCACGAGCACTACCCAGACTGGCGCCGACTCAGGTTTTTCCTCGACGCTGGCTTGTTCTTCAAGTTCGGCATGTTTTGCCGATAAAGCCTTAAATTCTTTCTTGAAAATTAAAAAGTAAACTGCGGTTGCCATTAAAATACCGAGCACCGCGCGCCAACCGAAATGAGTGAGCATAAACGGCATATCCCAGTGCCATGTGCCAGCCACCATCAGTACAGGCGGCGCCGCGAAATGCGTCAAGGTGCCACCTACAGAAATGTTCACAAACAATAGCCCTAAAGTTGCATACTTAAATGTGGGCGACGGATCCAACAGATAAAACTGATGGCCGATGAGTAGCGCTGCAATGGTCATCGCTGCAGGTTCAGTAATAAAAGAACCAAGCAAAGGCGCTACGACCAAGATCGATAACCACCATGCCGCAGGCGTACGATTACCAATGGAAGCGACCGAACGTAAGCAAGTCTCTGCGAATTGAATCACAGGCCGGCTCGACGCAATCGCCATGATAATTACAACGAACATAGGCTCAGTGAAATTACGGCCATCGACATAGCTGGCGGCTACCTGAAAACCCTCCGGTTTTAAGAATACTAAAGTTAGTAATAGTGGAATTAACCAGATACCAAAGATTGCTTCGATCTCCCCAAGAAAGTGATACATCGTAGCCTTAAAGCTCACAGGCTCTCTACCCTCCACATACATTTTGTTATGCGAACTAATCGCTGCGCGATGCTCCACCTCACATTTGTGAGCGAGCTTATTAAATGTAGTCGCAAGGAAAGTATGACCGACTGCCAATATAAAAATAATCGTTGCCACAAGATTAAATGGCTCGGCCGCGGCACGCAGCTTCAAACGCTCGATCAGCCCTAGCGCTTTTCCTGTCTCAGCCTCATGCGCTTCTTCCATTGCAATATAGCTCGCTTCTGAAAGAGGGAATTCGGCTGCCCCAGCATGCGAAGCACCACCAGCATTGACCCAGCTCACTGCACACAACAACAAACTAGCAACCAGTGCAGTGTGTTTAAGATTTAAAAATAGGATTTTAAAGCAATTCATGACCTTACGTAGGAAGCAAGCGCGCCACTAATTAGCAAGATATTTTGAGGGTTTTATAGCGACAATCCAATCTTCCTTCAACCAATGCAAATAGGCTGTCGTTGCCGTTGACTAATTGTATTTGCTACAAACCAACACTGGTCGAGACATACAAAGATCCCACACGAATCAGTCTCAGATGCTTCAAGGATCGTCCCCAATACCAGCTTCCTGTACGGGCACCGCCGAATCGGAACGATTTTGGCGAAATTGAAAACGATTAATATCGCGTAACGATAAAGTCTCACCCGTCTCCGCGAAGTTATCAGATTGCTGCATCAGCGTTTGGTAGAGCCGCTTATCTTGGATACGCTTGGACGTTTGGCCCGTGCTTATCTGTGCTTGGCGTTCCAATTCTGCCATGCGCCCGTCCCAACGCGAGAGGTCCATCTCTTTGGTCTTAAACTCCACAACTTTAGTCTTAAAACGCTCTTTTTCTTTAGAATCAGAAGTCGAAATACCTGCACGCTTCGAGCCTAAAGATGAATAATGCGAATCCCATTTTTGAAAAGGAAACGATTTATCCATGAGATCAGACTGCTGGTTGTGCGACCATGACTTTTGCTCAAAGCGTTTCTGCGAGACCTTGGAGGCCTGCTTTTCATATGCATCCAATACACTCCTTTCTCCACATACTCCTACGTTTACAGCAGTGAATACTAGAGCAATAAGTAGTAAGAAAGGGGCACGAGTTAACATAAGAATGGATCAACTGCTACCGAGAGCGGACTAAAATATCAAGGAAATCCACTCGTTTCTCTGCTTATAAGACTCCACACTGCGTCCTTTGCAATATTGACGCATTGCAAACGAACCTTCTAAATCCGCCCTTTTCTAAAATGGCAACACAGACCACAGACTACGATTTTTCAGCAATTGAGCCCAAGTGGCAGGATTTCTGGAAGCAATATGCAACCTATAATGCTCAGGACTTCGAGGACAAACCCACGTTCTACATCCTTGACATGTTCCCATACCCATCTGGTGCTGGCCTACATATCGGCCACCCCGAAGGCTATACCGCGAGCGATGCCCTCAAACGCTACAAGAAAGCCAAAGGCTATAATGTACTCCACCCTATGGGCTGGGATGCTTTCGGCCTGCCGACCGAGCAATATGCAATCAAGACAGGCAAGCATCCACGCGAAACCACAGCCACCAATGTCGATAATTTCAAAGCACAACTCAGTCAGCTTGGTTTCGCATACGACTGGTCGCGTGAAATCAACACCACAGACCCAGGCTACTACAAGTGGACTCAGTGGATCTTTATGCAGCTCTTTAAAAAAGGCCTCGCGTACGTCGACGAAAAGCCCGTCTGGTTCTGCCCCGACCTCGGCACGGTACTCGCCAATGAAGAAGTGCTCAACACTGCTGAGGGCCCTCGCTCAGAGCGTGGACATTTCCCAGTCGAACGTCGCCCAATCCGACAGTGGGTACTACGAATCACAGAATATGGCGATAAACTGATCGCGGGGCTCAAAGATCTTGACTGGCCCGACTCGACCAAACGTCTACAGGAAAACTGGATCGGCCGCAGCGAAGGCGCCGAAATTACTTTCGACATCAGCGGCCACGCAGCCGACCTCACGGTCTTCACCACGCGCCCCGACACGCTCTTTGGCGCCACCTACATGGTCATCTCTCCCGAGCACCCATTACTCTCGCAAATTACCAGCAAACAACAAAGCACCGCTGTATTTGGGTACGCAGAAAAAGCAAAAAGCAAATCGGATCTCGAACGCGCCGAATTGAGCAAAGAAAAAACCGGCGTATGGACTGGTGCCACTGCGATTAATCCTATCAACGGACAGGAGATCCCAATTTGGGTGGCAGATTATGTATTAATGACCTACGGCACAGGCGCGATTATGGCAGTGCCCGCTCACGACACACGCGACTTCGAATTCGCCAAGGAATTTAGTCTAGATATCATTCAAGTAATCGACGATAACGGCGCTGCCAAAAAAGATAACTCTGGCGTCCTGCTCGAAGCCTACACGGGCCCAGGCAACTTAATCAACTCAGGTGAGCAAAGCGGCAAAGACTCAGAAACTGCGAAGAAAGCGGTGATTGAAAAACTCGCAATTGACCAGCGCGGAACAGCCACCATCAATTTCAAACTACGTGATTGGCTCTTTTCTCGTCAGCGCTACTGGGGCGAACCCTTCCCGATCGCTTGGGTCAGTGAAGCCGACTACGCAAAAGTCAATAATACGCTTAAATCAATGGAACGCCCTGTAAGCTGCCAAATCGACGGTGAGCTACGTTTCGCGGTCGCACTGACAGAGTCCGAACTACCACTCGCACTTCCTGAAGTCGAGAGCTACACCCCCTCGCCCGATGGCCAGAGTCCTCTCTCCAAAGCCGACGCATGGCTGCACATTTATCTCGATCCAGCAACTGGCGCCACCTCCAGCGAACCAATCGAAGGTTGGATCAATGCCTCCCGAGAGACCAACACCATGCCCCAATGGGCTGGCTCTTGCTGGTATTACCTGCGCTACATCGATCCGAAGAATGACACTGCCTTGATCGATACTGAAAAGGAAAAATATTGGGGCTATCCAGATCTTTACATCGGTGGCGCTGAGCATGCTGTACTCCACCTACTTTACGCACGCTTCTGGCATCATGTGCTGTACGACCTAGGCGTACTGAGTGATCCCGAGCCATTTAAGAAGCTCTTCCACCAAGGCATCATCCTCGGTGAAGACGGCGAAAAAATGTCCAAAAGTCGCGGCAACGTGGTTAATCCCGAAACGATCATTAAGGATTATGGTGCAGATGCACTGCGCCTCTACTTAATGTTTCTTGGACCACTCGAAGCGATGAAGCCTTGGAATACCAAAGGCATTGAAGGAATCGCACGCTTTTTACGCAAGACATGGCGTCTAGTCGTGGCCGAAGACGGCAGCATAAATCCTAAGATCAGTACGACCGACCAACTCGACACTGAAAGCGATCGCATCTTACACGCCACTATCAAGAAGGTCACTGAAGATTACGAGGCGCTTGGGTTTAATACCGCAATTTCGCAAATGATGATCTGTGTGAACCAACTCGGCAAGGCCGACGCAATTAGCCAAGAAGCCGTCGAATCCTTCATCAAACTTCTCGCACCGCTCGCACCTCACATAGCAGAAGAACTTTGGCAATTGATGGGGCACACCTGCAGCATTGCTGACGCTGGCTGGCCTGAGTGTGATGAAAGTAAGCTCGTTGAGGACACGATCAAAGTCATTTTCCAAGTGAACGGCAAATACCGCGGCGATGCACTGCTGCCTGCCAATGTCTCTAAAGACGACGCAATCGCTGCTGCCAAAAACCACCAGCGCGTCGCTGCTCATGTTGATGGCAAAACCATAAAGCGTGAAATCTACGTGCCAGGTAAAATCGTAAACATCGTAGCAATTTGATGCTGATGCACTCTACCGCCTTACAAAATCTACTCCGCTGCGTTGCTATAGCGGTTAGCTCTCTTGTAGGAGGACTGTCATCTCATGCGGACGCAATGATCGAGGGCATTGCAATTGCCACCAGCATACGCGGAAATATTCAAATAGAAGCCGCAGATGAAAAACGTATCCACCTAAAATTGCACGACGAACTCACGCTCAATGCTACAACCATAAAAACCGGAAAGAAGGCACACCTCTATTTCGCGCTCTCGAACGGCATGGGGATCGGTATCAACGAGAATTCCGAAATAATATTTGAAACTTACCTGCAACGACCATTCCCGCCAACAAGAGAACGGATCTCCCATGAGCCATCCGTATCTATTCTTTCAATACGGATCACTTCTGGAAGTATCGCTATTGCTAGTAACAAACTTTCTCCACTTTCGCAGGCTCGGATCTACTTGCCCACCGGAGAACTTCGCATACACTCAGCCACTTGTATCATCCAAAGTGACACTTTGGGCGCACACCTCACTGCCTGCGAAGGCACCATTACTTATTACTACCCTGACGGCGAAAACCGTGAGTTCATTGTCAAACCAAAAAGTATTCGTATTAGCCCGCAAGACGCCAAGTTAGGTAAAGTCTCCACTATCGGCAGACTGAATACTCTACCTAAGGCACTGGAACGTTTTGCCAAAGCTACCGAGCATGCGAGTCAACGCGTCTTCTTCAAAGCCAGTTACGATGGTAAGTTACTAAGCCCGACCCTCATCACTTCGCCAACCTACTTTAATCAGTCAACCGAGCGCCCCTATGTGTTCAGCAATTAAGCCAACACCATGAGCCACCCCTTGTCCAAATTCTTATCCGATTCCTTTGATCAGCGCCCTGTAGGCCTCATTGCTGGCAAAGGTCGCTACCCAATTCTCACAGCCGAGCGATTACGCGCTGCCGGGATACCCCTGCGCGTCGTCTCCTTTGCTGGTGAAACCGAGCAATCGCTGGTCGATTCAATCCCTGAAGGTGAACACATTCAAATTAAAGTTGGGCAACTTGGGAAATTACTCAAATCACTTAAAAAACTAAATTGTTGTCATGCTTTAATGGCGGGTCAAATCACGCCACGGCGTCTCTTTCACGGCTTACATCCAGACGTCAAAGCACTCAAAATTCTAAATGGTCTGGCAATTAAAAATGCCGAATCCATATTCGGTGCGATCACCCGCGAGATTGAAAGCATTGGCATTTCTATGCTGGATGCTCGCTCTTTTCTTGATGATCAACTCGCTACCGAAGGCTTAATGACCCATGGGAAATTGCAAGCGGCACCTTCCGATATTGAACATGGCATACGTATTGCAAAAGGCATGGCTGAGCTAGATGTAGGCCAAGGCCTTGTTGTCCGCCGGGGTACAGTGCTCGCGGTGGAAGCTTATGAGGGAACCGACCCGATGCTGCAAAGAGCCGGTACATTCAAGACAGAAGACCTTATTTTCGTTAAAACTGTCAAACGCACTCAAGACTATCGGTTTGACGTCCCAGTATTTGGTGAGCGCACACTCGATGTTATGCATGAATCAGGAATTCGCTCTGCAGCTCTCGAAAGCGACAGTGTTTTAATTATAGACAAACAATGTATCATTGAAAAGGCGCAATCACTCAAAATAGAGCTATATGGCTTCGCGACAAGGCCTTGAATTAGATCGGCACAGTCAGTCCGCCCAAGCACTTGCTTGAGCGAAAGTTATAACAAGAAAAACCAGCACTCGCAAAACGACGCCAGTTGTAATCATAATTAAGGACAAAGGCTGAGCCACATGTTCTCAATTATAGAGTGCGCTTTGCAGCATTGATCCACTCTTTCACCTCTTTCTTGGTTATCGAAAACTTCTTAGGAGACCGAATTTCGCCATCCGCAAGGGCCCTTGAACAGACCTGATGCAACTTTTCCGAATCTGCTTCTGCAAGCGCTTCAACTGAATGAATTTTTGCACCTTTAATCAAAAGTTCTGCAATCTCATCCGCTAAGCCTAATACAACCAGTCGCGACATCATGGACGCCATGTTCACAAAATCCCGGGTTCGTC
>JAFMDL010000079.1 GCA_017857255.1 Puniceicoccaceae bacterium
CCGAGCTTAAACTGCAGGCATTGCTGGATGCATTGACGGCGTAGGGCCGATTGAGTGGTTGGGCATTAAAAAGCCCTCAGTACACTATGGCAGCTGAGGGCTTTAAATTGGCATCCCGTAGGGGATTCGAACCCCTGTTGCCTGGATGAAAACCAGGTGTCCTAGACCGGGCTAGACGAACGGGACGTGATGCGAAGCCCGGAAGCTATGTTTCAGGTCAGTGCTCGCAAGTCTTTTTTCTGATTATCTCAGGAAATTTTTCGTTGTATGCATGATGCTAATTAACCGGGCATAAAAAAGCCTCTTAGAGTGATCTAAGAGGCTTTTAAGATGGGTGCAGGGACAGGATTGTTTGGTCGTCCTGCGTCCTCCTGTGTCGTCGCGTTGCTCCTTGGTAGAACCTGTGCGGTTCAACTCCTGATTGCACCTGACATTAAAAAAGCCGACCCGCGTTGCGGACCGACTTTTTAAATGGGTGCAGGGACAGGATTTGAACCTGTGACCTTCAGGTTATGAGCCTGACGAGCTACCGGGCTGCTCCACCCTGCAATAAATTTTTATGCGCTTCAAACGGAGCAGTTGTTTGAAGAAGACGCGGACTAAATGCCGATCTTGTTGTCGTGTAAAGGGCTATTTTAATAAATTTCATTATGCGGCTAGGCGCTCGGATTTTAGTGGTGCCTGCGGTCTTTTACTTTCCGATAGTAATGTAGCTGATTGGGTCATTGCTGCTTTTTTAGTGCGTGGCTGGTGGGTCTTTTTACTCGATTCATACTTTTTACGCTTTTCCTTCGAGGCTGGATGAGCGAGAAGTGTGCATATGCCTTGGTATATTTACCACGCCTTGAAACAGCTCTTTCCCTCGGGGCGCTTCTTTTCCTTCTTCTCACTGATGTCGATCGTGGGCGTCATGCTTGGTGTCTGTGTGTTGGTGATTGTGCAGAGTGTGATGAATGGTTTTGGCGAGGGCATTCGCTCGCGCTTGGTCGAGACACAGGGCGATATTCGAATTCGCTCCAATGAGGTGATTTATGATTGGCAGGCGCAGTCAAATTTACTGGCAGAGCAGGAGGCAGTAGTAGGAGTGGCACCGTTTGCGGAGGGTGTGGTGATGTTGCAGCATCAGAATCGGCCGCAATTTCCAATGATCCGCGGGATTGACCCAGTTGCTGAAGAGGCGGTGATTCCACTACAGAAGTTTTTAACCTTTGGTGATTTAGATGCGTTTGATGATGACGGTGTCTTTCTGGGCGAGGGGCTGGCGCGCACTTTAAAAGCCGGCCCAGGCTCAGTCGTGGAGGTTTTTACGCCGTTAATGTTGGAGCGCTTGAAGCAGGACGAGATGCTGTTACCGCGTGAGTTTAAGGTCATCGGGTTATTCCGTACTGGTTCTCCGCAGGTGGATGGTAATACGATGATTTCGACGCTGCGGGTAATGCAGGAGCTGTATGGTTTGGAAGAGGGCGCGCATGGATTGGTACTGAAACTTCGGCCGGGAGTGTCGGCGGATCGTTATGCGGATGAGTTGGAGGCGGAGTTATTACGCCCAGGATTGAATGCGGTGAGTTGGATGGATTCCAATCGGGAATTTCTGTTTGTAATCGAGCAGGAGAAGCGGGTGATCTCGTTCATCATCATTTTTATTATCTTGGTCGCGTCGTTTTCGATCGCGATTGCGCTTATGATGGCAGTGCTGCGCAAAACGCGCGAAATCGGCTTATTGGTGGCGATGGGCGGGCGGCCGCATCAGGTCGCTTATAGTTTTTGTTTTCAGGGCTTTGTGATCGGCACGATCGGTACTGCGGTCGGGATCGGGTTGGCGATCGTGTGTTTACATTATCGTAGTCAGATCTTGGCGGGCTATGCGTGGTTAACCAATTCACAGGTCAATTTTCTAGGGCAGTATGATGTGTATGAGATCCCAGTGCATTACTTGATGTCTGACTTTGTGGTCGTGACTTTTTTCGCGGTGATTATTTCAACGTTGGCGGGTTTGTTGCCAGCGTTACGAGCCGCTCGATTGAAACCTGCAGATGCATTGCGTAGTGAATAGTTCAAACGATATCATCTTGGAAGCCAAAGGGCTGGGTAAGTCATTCCCCAGTCCTGATGGTGGGATCCCAGTGCTCAAAGGCGTTGATTTCGCGCTGCGCCGTGGCGAAAGTGTAAGTATTCGGGGTGAATCTGGCAGTGGTAAGTCGACTCTGCTCAATGTTTTATCTGGCTTGGAGACGACGGATACGGGGACGTTGTCTTGGGAGGGGCAGCAAGTCTCGGGACGTTCGCTTTCATGGTTGGCCGCACGCAGGACGGGTTACATAGGTTTTGTGTTTCAGTCGTATTATTTGGCACCTGAGCTCAATGCGTTGGAAAATGTGCTACTCGGTGCCCGTATCGCGGGCCGTATCGACAGTACGGTGACCGATCGTGCAGTCGCTTTGTTGAAGCGTGTGGACATGGGACATCGGATTCGGCATAGCTCCACCAAGCTTTCAGGTGGCGAGCGTCAGCGTGTCGCGGTAGCACGGGCGCTGATTAATGATCCACCGCTGGTATTGGCCGATGAGCCGACTGGTAATCTCGATGAGTCGACCGGTCTGGCGGTGATGGATTTACTACTGGAGCTTGCGGGCGAAGCGGCGAAGAGCCTCGTATTGGTGACACATAATCCCAAATTTGCGCAGCGCACGCAGCGTGAGTTGACACTCCATTTAGGACAATTTAGCTAACCAATAATGGATTATCTCAAATTACGTGTCGGGTTTATTGGTGCAGGTGCCAATACGCGACAGATGCACATTCCAGGGTTTCAGAAAATCGAGAATGTTGAACTGGCAGTGGTGGCGAATCGCTCTTTGGCATCGGCAGCCGAGGTTGCGCGCAAAGATGGAATTAAACGTGCGGTAGCAACGTGGCAGGAGGTAATTGAGGATCCATCAGTGGATGCGATTTGTGTCGGGACTTGGCCTAATATGCATGCTGAGCTAACGATTGCTGCACTTGAGCGTGGTAAGCATGTATTGTGTGAGGCGCGTATGGCTTGTAATTTGGCCGAGGCTCAACGTATGCAGCAAGTTGCTCAGGCGTATCCTCAGTTGGTCGCACAGCTTGTGCCTGCACCGTTTTCGTTGGATTTTGATGCAACGATTCGAGAGTTAATCGCGGCAAATAAATTGGGCGACTTACTCGAAGTTCGTGTAGTGCATACTGGAGGTCAGTCGGCGAGTCAGGACTCGCCGATGACATGGCGGCAGGACCGTAGCCGATGCGGTAATAATATTCTGACCATGGGCATTATGCACGAGACGGTACAGCGCTGGATCGACGACGAGCCAGAGTGGCTGATTGCGGATGGTGCGATCTTCCAAACATCCCGCTATTATCCAGATTCTGACACTGAGGCAGAGGTCGCTATCCCAGATAGTTTGAGTGTCTTGGGCCGTTTTTCTAAAAACGGTGCGCGTTTAGCGTATCACTTTAGTGGCGTCGAGTCAGGTAAGCCGCGGATGGAGTTTCGTTTAAATGGCTCACGCGGAGCCTTGCGTTTTGACGCTTTTCAAAAGCAGTTGTTTTACAGTCAGGCTGGTTCCACCGACGAAAAGAAGATTATGCTTTCGCAGGGGCAGAATCGTGGCTGGCAGGTCGAGGCTGATTTTGTACGCTCGATCCGTGAGCACTCGCCAGTGGAGTTGACTTCGTTTGATCAGGGGGTGCGCTACATGGCTTTCACTGAGATGGTGGCGGAGTCCTTGGCAAATGCATCCGCACGCATTCCTAATAAGTGATTTTAGCACTGGTCTGAGCGGTAGTATCGGTACCGATGCTGTACTGGGTTTAATTTGCGATCAGTCCGAATAAGTGCTGGTTTTTCTTATTAGCAAATGGCATAGAAATGGCTACACTTTCAAAACCGATATAAATTACTCTCCGACATGGCCGACCGACATATTCTAAGCACTTACGAAAAGGCACTCGCCCTTAATTTGGACGAGACGAAATATGGCGTCTTTGCTGAGATCGGAGCCGGGCAGGAGACTGCAAATTGGTTTTTCCGAGTGTCTGCGAGCGCAGGCACTGTGGCAAAGTCGATTTCGGCATATGATATGACGATGAGTGATGCGCTGTATGGTAAAGCAAATCGCTATGTCTCGCAGTCGCGCCTGCATTCGATGCTTGAGTATGAGTACGACTTGTTGGACAAGCGCCTTGGTCCGGAGCGTGGCGATACGACAACGTTTTTTTCTTTTTGTAATACGGTGCGTGCGCGCGGCTATAATGACACGGCCGAGTGCCATGGTTGGTTGGGAGTACGTTTTCAGCTGAAGCCGAATACCGAACCGTGTGAGATCATGTTGCACTTGCGGCTATTGGATGAGACCAATCCGGACCAGATGGATGCGTTGGGTAAAGTGGGAGTCAATTTGATTCATGCCGCTTTCAATTACCGCGAGAATTTACAGTATTTCGTCGAGTCTTTGGCTGACGGCTTGTCGCAAGAGCGTGTCGAAGTCGATATGCTGCGCTTTAGGGGTGAGGGATTTCGCTATGTGGATAATCGCTTATGTGCATTGCAACTCGTGCAGAGCGGCCTGACAGATGCAGCCATGTTTGACAAAGACGGAGAGGTGGTACCAGCTGCGGATACGTTATACAAACGTCCGATTTTATTACTCCGCGGTAGTTTTAATCCGGTGCTAAAGTTGCACTTGGATATGATTCGTCAGTCGGGTGCGGTGTTCTCGGATGTGATGACTGATGAGCAGCAGGAGCGTGCGATTGAAGTCTGCGAGATCAGTATGAATAATTTATTGCGCGATGGTTCGGTGGATCACGGTGATTTCATCGACCGCGCGGATGCGTTACAGTCGCTTGGTAAGACTGTACTGATTTCACGCAGTGCAGAGTTTCACCGCATTGCCACCTATTTGAGCCGTTATACTGCTGAGCCCATTGCAATTATTTTAAGTATTGGGCTGTTGAATGAGCTGTTCAAAGAGAAGTGGTCGGTCAATTTGGCGGGTGGTATTTTAGAGTCTTTTGGCCGCTTGTTTAAGAATCGAGTGCAATTGTTTGTCTATCCATGGCACAATACAAAGAGTATGGAGTTGGTGACGGTTGAGAATTTCAAGACCCCTGAAAACTGGCAGTATTTTTATCAGCACCTACTGCAGAATCAACGCATTCGACCCGTCGGCGTCGGTGATCCGAGTTTACTGGCTATGACGAGCCGCAAGACGATGAAGCTGATCGAGTCGGGCGGCTCGGAGTGGGAGCAATGGGTACCAGAGGAAGCGCATGCGATGGTGCGTCGCATGCAGGCAGGTAGTTGATTTGAGATTGCAGTCAGTGAAACGGATGATAGCACTTAAGTAGTCTACTAAACTACGAGTCTACCAAACCACTAAGCTGATGAAGCTGCCATTAATGACAATGGCAGGTCTGTGCATACTTAGCACGCTGCCTGTTTCTGGCGCATTGAATATTAATTATAATTTTGATGCGTCCGTCAATATCGATGCCCAATCCGCTGCGATTCGCGCCGCCAGCGTATGGGAAAATGCACTCAATGATAGTGTCACTGTCACAGTCGATTTTGGTTTCTCGAGTCTGGGCGCGACGACTTTGGGCAGTACATCTGCGGTCCAACTCGCCGCTGGATTTGATACCATACGTAATCGGATGGTGATTGATAATGCGTTCGAGAGCGCGCCGGATGCGATTGTAAATTATTTACCCACTGCCGCGACGGCGTCTTTTTCAGCCTTAACGAATTATGGCGGTAATCCAATCTCGTATGGCTTGTCGGGTAATATAAGCGCCAGTAAAGCGAATTTGAAAAGTATCGGTTTCACAGGACTCGATACTCAATTTGGGGCGTCGGACGGGGCGTTTAATTTCAGCACTGATTTCAACTTTGATTTTGATAACAGCGATGGAGTCGCCACCGGTAGTTACGACTTCGAAAGCGTGGTGCTACATGAGATCGCTCATTTACTCGGTTTCATCAGTGTGGTGGATCAAATCGATGCGCGCCTCGCCGCGGGTGAGACTTCGATTCTAGGGATATCTCCAACCGCGCTCGATTTGTTTCGGTTTGATAGCGAGAATCTGCCTACCAACGATGCTGAGTTTACAGCATTTGCCCGCGATTTAAGTACTGAAGACAGTGCTTCGCTGAGTAACGTGAGTATCGCGTATGCGATGGAGACGGGCGTGCAGACGGGCAGCGGTCAGCAAGCTTCACATTTTAAAGACAATAGTAACCTAGGTACTTTGGACCCAACTCTCGCGCCCGGAGAAATTGCCGCTTTGAGCACCGCCGATTTACTGGCACTCGACTTGATCGGTTGGGATGTCGACAGCTTGCTATTACCAGTACCAGAGCCGCGCGCTTATGGAGTGATTGCGGCCAGCTTGGCATTTCTATGTGTCATTCTACGTCGCCCATGTCGTTAGTTGCGTGGGAGGTGGCGAGGGCAGCCTTTATACATCGTCACTTTAAAAGCTACGTTGTATTTATAACGCGAGTCCTGTGAAAGGCTTGAAGTCTGTCCTAAGGGTGGCACAACACAGTGATGGCCATTGTGTGGAGTCAAACAATCGAATCGAATCATTATGAGGTGCGTTCTGCAGGTGCGACGCTCCGCCTGTATCGAAATGGAGTGAATCATTCGCAATGGAATCCGAATCGCCCGCTCGCTGGCTGTATCTGGGATTTGATCGCGCTGCCTGCCCTGTATTGCCCCAAGGGAAGTATTGAGAGTGTGTTGATGCTAGGCTTTGGCGCGGGTACAGTCGCTCGCAAGTTGCGTGAATTAGTCGAGCCTAAGCAGATTGTGGGCATCGAGTTGGATCCGATACACTTAAGTATAGCAGAGGGTTTTTTTGATTGCGGCGAAGGCTGTGAACTCGTGGCTGCAGATGCAGTTGAGTGGGTGCGTGAGGAGGGCGCTGAATCGG
>JAFMDL010000023.1 GCA_017857255.1 Puniceicoccaceae bacterium
CGATAAATTTTGACGAACTACGCATCGGAACATCTTGGGATTCCGTAACTACGGCAGTTCCTGAACCGTCTAATTATGCTTTGCTGTTGGGCACCCTCTCTAGCTGCCTTATTTTAAGACGTCGCCGCCGTTAGAAAGCTAACATTTTATCCTAACGGAGAGTTTAAGAGTGCTTACCTCTGAAGGCGGGCCTTCCTATGGCCCGCCTTTTTTGTGCCAACTATCTAAGAATATCTTCTATTTATTGCTATGCTTCGCGTTAATCCAGCCACACCCAAGATGGGATTTACATTGATTGAATTGCTCACTGTGATCGCTATCATTTCGATACTTGCAGCGATTTTATTACCGACTCTCAAATCAATACGTGAAAGTGCCAATCAGGCCAAATGTGTGGCAAATTTAAGAATGATGGGGCAAGCAATTGCCCTTTATTGTGCGGAAAATAAAGGCGACTATCCCCTTGCAATCAATAATAGTTGGAGCGCCTTCACCCCTGTCGATCCCGCGCGATACCCAAATTATGGTGTCCTCACAACACTGTTGGACTACAGCAAAGATAAATTCTCAAGCAATACCTTTAAGCAGTGGGATGCAGACCACTACTGCAATTGCCCAAGCTCAAATAATTTAAGCTCATACCGCGATTACGCATTAAATGTCGAAGTAATGGGATTTAACGGTGGCAACAATATAGATCTAGGGAATAAAACGATCAACATAATCGATCCAGCAAAAATCATCCTTGCCGGTGATAATGCAGCCGATCAACCCCCTTACAAATCGCGAACTTATTTTGATCTCAACAAATGGCCTTACGCGCAAAACCTCGGAGAGCGGCATCAAGGCAAGTGCAACCTACTCTTTGCAGATTATCACATCGAATCACAGAAACCAAGTGACATCAAAGCTGAACAAATAAACCCATTTTTATAAATCGACTCAATCGCAACTCACTCGCATGCATATAAAGATATCTTTCGCTCTAGGCTGCATCGCAGCACTGTCCTTGCTTAACTCAGCGGAGTACGCTCATGGCGATACCTCACAACGACAAGTTCAGCGCGACCCTGCGATTGAGCCAGCCGAAGGACTCGAACATACGTTCGACGTCTCAGAGAATACTTTTCGCCTAAACGGTCAGCCCTTCTACTATCACGCGACCGAGATTCATCCCAATCGCATTCCGCCGCAATACTGGCGCCATCGTCTAAAAATGGTCAAAGCGATGGGTTTAAACACGGTCTCGTTCTACATTTTCTGGAATCAGGTGGAAACGCGTCCCGGCGAGTTTAACTTTGAAGGCTTTAATGATTACGCGAAATTTTGTCGCCTCGCTCAAGACGAAGGGCTCTGGGTCATCATTCGCCCGGGTCCCTATGTTTGCTCCGAATGGGAAATGGGCGGACACCCTTGGTGGTTGCTCCAGCACGAAGGCATTCAACTACGAACCACCGACCCGCATTACATGGCAGCATCCGAGCGCTACCTCAAGGCTGTCGCACGCGAGTTGGCACCCCTTCAAGTGACTCAGGGTGGCCCCATCATTCTTTGCCAGGTTGAAAACGAGTTCCCCTACCGTGACCAGCCCTACCTCAAGGCGATGCGACAGCTCTATCTTGATGCCGGTTTTGAGGTTCCACTCATATCCTGTAACCCCACCAAAGGCGGACAGCGCTTTATCGACAGCTACCGTGATGATCTTATCCAGACGGTTAATTTCGGGAGCCGGAAGGCTGCGGAATCTTTTGAAATCCTGCGGAAATTCAAGCCCACCGGACCCTACGCCAACGGGGAATACTACGTCTCCGGTTTCGACTTCTGGGGCGAGTCGCACAAGACCGGCGCAACCGACTTGCGCGTCAACGACATGGCCTACATGATTGATAATGACCACTCCTTTTGCCTCTACATGGGCTGCGGTGGAACGAACTTTGGATTCACCGCCGGTTCCTACACCGCTAAAGAAACTGCCGAATACCCGAATGACAAGGGGGACGATGCGTATCGCCCCGACACCACCTCCTACGATTTCGATGCCCCTATATCAGAATCCGGTCTCGCCACAAAAAAGTTCATGGCCTTTCGCGAACTCTTTGAAAGTCGCCTAGCCGAAGGAGCGCAATTACCACCCATTCCTACAGCAATCCCCACCCTCTCGATACCAGAAGTCGTTCTCAATGAGACTGCGCACATCATCGACCCCGAAAATCAG
The DNA here is from genome assembly GCA_017857255.1 of Puniceicoccaceae bacterium. GTDB lineage: Bacteria > Verrucomicrobiota > Verrucomicrobiia > Opitutales > Coraliomargaritaceae > Lentimonas. The sequence goes on from JAFMDL010000023.1 coordinate 2,216, forward strand.
GCAATTCGCACGCACGATCCTAAAACAATGGAGTTTTATGATCAAGGCTACGGCTCAATTGTCTACCGCACTACCTTACCTGCGGGTCCAGCAGGAGTACTAAGTGCCGCCTCGGTGCGGGACTTCGCCTATGTGTTACTGGATGGACAGCCGAGTGGCATCATGGACCGTCGCCGGCGTATCTATCAGGTAGAAATCCCGGCACGCCCCAGGGCTATGACGCTCGATCTTGTAGTCGAGTCCATGGGACGTCCCAACTGGGGCGTACAAATGATCGACTACAAAGGGCTTGTCTCGCCGATTAAGTGGACGAGCGATGGCACTGAAAATAAATTACAGGAATGGGAAATTTTTCTCCTACCGCTCGATGACGTTCACCTATCCAAGATCAAATTCTCAAAAGGAGACTCCAATATTAAGGGGCCGGTTTTCCGGCGCGGTTATTTCAATCTGGACCAAACCGGAGACACTTTCATTGACACACGCAATCTTGGTAAGGGTATGCTCTGGGTAAACGGCTACAACCTCGGGCGTTATTGGAAGATTGGCCCTCAGCAGACCCTATATTGCCCCGGTGTCTGGCTTAAAAATGGCCGCAATGAAGTCGTCGTGCTCGAATATCTCGAAACGGAAAACCCTGTCGTGCAGGGACTGGAGGAACCCATCCTCTCAAAACTACGCACCGATTTAGATTTTTCGCAAAAACTCAAAAAAACATCTCGTTAATCCTCAAAAACTGACATGAAAAAAATAAACCGTAGAGACTTCATCGCTATCGGAGGCTGCTCCTTGCTGGGCACCTACCTGAGTGCCGGGGAACAGGACACCACTCTGGGCACAGTTCACACCGATCTTTGTGTTTACGGAGCTACTGCAAGCGGCATTATGGCAGCAGTGGCGGCGAGACGCGAAGGTATGCGGGTTGTCATCATCGAGCCCTCCAGATGGCTGGGTGGAATGACTGGCGGTGGTCTCATGCATATCGATTGGGGGCGTCGCCAAGCGGTCGGCGGTACCACTCGAAAAACCTTAAATAGTAAATATGACGATACCGTTTACCGCAAAATTTTCAAAAAGATCGTTGAAAAATATGCGATTCAGGTAGTCTACGAGCACCGCCTCACAAGCCTGAGAAAAACCGGTAAAAAAATAAAATCCATCGAGCTGGAATACGCCCCACCGGACCAACTCGGATGTCCGATACCTTATGCCATCGTAAACCACTCCATGCGCGTAGAGGCAGATGTCTTTATCGATTGCAGCTACGAGGGTGAATTAATGGCCCGCTCGGGGGTATCCTATACCTATGGACGCGAAGCTGCTGAAGAATACGATGAATCACTTGGTGGTGTTCCACCCAATATGGTGGAATATGACATCGACCCCTACGTGAAGCCCGGCAACCCCTCGAGTGGCCTCATCCCCCTCGTTCAGGATATTAAAATGAACCCTATTGGGAGTGCCGACAAACTCACCATGGGCTACGGCTTTCGCTGGAAATTTACTAAAGAGCCCGACCAAATCCCCATCGGCGCTCCCGAGGATTACGACCCACGAACCTACGAGGTTTACCGTCGTGCTTACCAAAATAAAATCTCCCTTCTTGGACGCCGCACTCGCAAGCTCGGTGTTTATGAAAAATGTGGCGGGCACGTCCACGGAATCGGCACCGGGAATCAAGCGCGCAGCCTATACACCAATACCGTCTACGGCTCTAATGCAAATTACCCCGAAGGCGACTACGCCGAGCGCGCTCGTATTTGGAAATTCCTGCAGAACCACCTCATGGGATTCACCCACTTCCTGAGAACCGATCCCAGCGTTCCGCTCGATAAACGTGAGAACGCCCGCAAGGTCGGCTTCATGCCGGATTACTTCGACGACACCGGCGGCTTACCACACCAGCTTTACGTCCGTGAATGCCGACGCATGGTCTCGGACTACGTCGTTTGCCAAAAAGATATGGAAGGAAAAACAGATCCTTCCGATTCGGTTGGTCTGGCTTCATACGGAGTGGATGACTGGCCTTATGCGATGTTCCCACTCAACGGCAAAATCGTCCTCAACGGTGGTGAATTTTCCATGCTACGACTCGATCCAGTCTACGATGGCATCTATAAAATCCCATACCGCTCCATCACTCCTAAAGCTTCTGAGTGCACAAATCTCTTTGTACCAGTCTGTTGTTCCGCCAGCCATATCGCCATGACCTCCCTACGCATGGAACCCGTCTGGATGATCCTTGGTGAGTCGGCTGGCATTGCGGCAGCCATGGCGATCCGCGAGGATATTCCAGTACAGAAAGTCGACTACACAAAACTGCGCAACAAATTACTCGAAAAAGGACAAATTCTTGAACGACCACAGGTATGAAAAACCTGAGACCTTTTGATACAAGCCACCTAAAGTTCATTTTACTAGGAAGTTTACTCTTAGGGGGTATCGCATCCATTCTGCATTCCAGTCATGCAAAATCTCCCAACATCATTTTCATTTTAAGTGATGATCAAAGTTGGGTGGGAACTTCACTGCAGATGCTGCCCGATGACGCCCGCACTCGTAGTAATTATTACCGCACGCCTAATCTAGAGCGACTTGCGGCGATGGGGATGTCCTTTAGCAATGGCTATGCCCCAGCACCGTTTTGTTGCCCGACTCGACGCAGCCTCCAAATCGGCCAAGATGTCGTTCACCACATGTATAACCGCGATCGGGAAAACTGGACCCGCACTTACCGCGAACAATTGAACCTCGTTCAAATGCTCAAGCGTGCCGACCCAAACTACCGCACCGCTCATTTCGGAAAATGGGACCTGCGGTACGACAAAATTAGCCCACAACAAATGGGTTATGACCGCAGCGATGGCATTACATCCAACAATGAGGGCGGTTACGATGTGCAAAAAGAACGTAAGCGTGAACGCGATGCTCATCCTGCAGAGGATCCCAAAGAAATCTTCACCCTCTCGCAACGCAGTTGCGATTTCATGGAGGAACAAACCAAAGCAGGACGCCCCTTCTATATTCAGCTTTCCCATTACGCCGTCCATCTTTCAGTCTACTATCAGCAAAAAACTCTCGACCAATACTCCGCTGCAAGCGATGACGCGCGTCACACGATGCCGGAATTTGCCGCAATGACCGAGAATCTGGATGCCGGCCTCGGTATCATTATGGATAAAATTCAAGCGCTTGGCATAGAGGAAAATACCTACATCATCTTCATGTCCGACAATGGCGGCACGAAGCGTGTCCCGGGGCAACCCTCCGCAGACCTCCCACGCAATCATCCGCTGCGAGGTTACAAGAGTACCATGTATGAAGGCGGGATTCGAGTTCCCCTCATCATTGCGGGTCCTGACATTGCGGCAGGAGTTCGCTGCTCCGAGTCGGTTAGCGGGCTTGATCTTTTTCCCACTTTTGCTGACTGGGCGGCTTATCCTCAAAGCTTACCTGTCAAAGTAGAGGGCGCGAGCCTCAAACCACTTTTAACTGGAAAGGGTAAGATCGGGCGTCGACGCCCCTTCCTCTTCTTCCACCATGCCGCCGACCGCCTGCCCCAGAGCGCCCTCATTCTGGATGAATACAAACTCGTAAAGACTTGGAAAGAAGATCGTCTTGAACTCTATAATCTTTCCAGCGATCTCGAGGAGAGTCAAAACCTCGCCCTTCAAAAACCGGAACTCACCGCAAAACTGCACCGCATGATGCTCAATTATCTGGAGCAGTCCAATGCCGAGACCCGCTACCTGAAAAAGAAGTGAATTCACACTCCATATATCACAGAGGAACCTTCCTCCACCAAATCGCTTGTGTCCTTGGTTTCGCGACCTTTGCGCTCTATCCATTTAGTAAGTCCCATGCTGAGCTCCGCCCTAATCCACTATTTTGTAATCATGCGGTACTTCAACAAGGCGCGCCAGTTCCAATTTGGGGCACCGCTGACGAGGGCGAAGTTGTTGAGGTAACGTTCAGGGGGCATCAAGTCTCGACGACTACCAAAGATGGAAAATGGCGGGTGCAACTACCCGCGATGCGCGCTGGCGGTCCCGACACAATGACGATTCAGGGCGAAAATACCATTCGCCTTAAAGACTTATTGGTGGGTGAAGTTTGGATTTGCAGCGGTCAATCCAATATGGAGCGACAGCTAGGGCTTCGCGCAGGCCAGCAACCCATTGACAATTACAAGGCAGAGGCTGCGCGCGCCAACTATCCAAGGATTCGGGAATTCCAAGTCGCACGCGCGACTTCCGATACCCGTCTCGCCGAAGTGAGCGGAACATGGAAGGTTTGTGACCCTGAGTCCGTTCTGGACTTCTCGGCGGTCGGTTATTTTTTCGCATCTGAATTATTTCAAGCCATCGATACTCCTATCGGGATTATCCACACCACCTTGGGCGGAACTCCCGTCCAGGCGTGGACCTCGCACGAAGTACAGGCACGCTACTTTCCCGGAACCCTCGCAGGACAAATTAAGGCAATCGAAACTTATCAGGCGCGACTTGCCGCATACCAAGCGGCAGAACCCAGCCTCTTGGAGCAATGGCGCGAGGCATACCTCGCTGCCGAGCAGACCGGGAAAAAGAAACCGAAGCGACCCCGCCCGCCCGGAAATCCTGCAACCAGCAAGAACCGACCTGCCGCGCTCTTTAATGGCATGATCCATCCTCTGATTCCTTACGCCTTCAAAGGCGTGATCTGGTATCAGGGCGAATCCAATTCCGGCATCCCCGAAGCGTTGAGTTATAACCAACGCTTCTCAGCGATGATCGATAACTGGCGCGCCGAATGGGGCTTGCATGACTTTCCCTTTCTCTTTGTGCAAATTGCTCCGCATAATTGGATGAATCCCGAAATCCGAGAAGCTCAACTTCAGACCCTCCAGACCGTCACAAACACCGCCATGGCTGTGATTACAGATGCCGGCGACCCGGGTGATATTCATCCCACTAATAAACGACCAGTTGGTGAGCGGCTTGCGCTGGCAGCCCGTGCACTTGCTTACGGCGAGGCCATCACCTACTCTGGACCCCAATACCAGTCCATGCGGGTTATGAATAATGAAGTTATTCTGAATTTCACGCATTGCGGTTCGGGTCTTCTCGCAAAGGGTGGCCCACTCAAAGGCTTCACCCTCTCGGCTGATGGAAAATCTTTCCTAAAGGCTGCTGCCCGCATTGAAGGCGACACCGTGGTGGTTTCCAATCCCGAAGTCACCAACCCCATCGCGATACGCTATGGCTGGAACAAGATCCCCGAGGTCAACCTCTATAATCACGAAGGCCTGCCCGCCTCGCCCTTTCGAAGCGACGCTCCAATTATAAAACCTTACAACGCTTCCGAATGAATATCGCGCTTCCATGCGCACGCTTCAGTGCTGCCCTTAGTCTCTTCGCCTCACTGCTTTATGCAGATTCCGAGCTTACGATGTGGTATGAAAGACCGGCTTCTGAGCTCAAGCCGATTACCGAAGCCTTACCAGTTGGCAATGGACGGATGGGAGCGCTGGTCGTGGGAAATCCAGCTCGCGAACGCTTAATTCTAAGCGAAGATAGCCTTTGGACCGGTGACAGCTCGAAAATGGGATCTTATCAAGTATTGGGTGATGCCTTGGTGCATTTGCCGGAACATCAGAATGTCAGCAACTATCGCCGCGAATTGGATCTCTCCAAGGCGCTAGCACGTGTTAGCTATGAGTCCAAGGGCGTTCGCTTCGAGCGTGAGATTTTTTGTAGCCATCCCGCTGATCTACTGGTAGCACAATTGAGGGCTAGTCAAGCCGCTGCCTACCAAGGCACCATTGAACTGGTCGATACGCATAACGCGTCCTACAAAATTGCGGACAATAACAAGATTATTGCCTCCGGAGTGCTTGAAAATGGCCGTAAATATGAATGGCAACTTTTACTCATCAACACAGGCGGTACCATTGAGGCAATCGCCCAAGAAAACTCAGTTCGTTTAGAATTTAAGGACTGTGATGCCCTTCGCATCATGATCGCCTCGGGCACCGATTACCAACTCGACTTTGAGCGCAACTACACCGGAGATGCGCCGCACAATCGGCTCAACCAACAAATTGAAAGCGCAAGTTCGGCAAGCTATGCCAGTCTCAAAGAAGACCATCTAGCGGACTATCGCGCCCTCTTTGAGCGCGTCGATCTTAAGCTTGGAGATTCCAGCCAAGACCAGCGCGTATTGCCCACCGACCAGCGCAAACTTCGCGCCCACGAGAAATTTGATCCCGAATTTGAGGCCCTCTTTTTTCAATACGGTCGCTACCTCTTAATTGCCTCCTCCCGAACAGGCGGGCTACCTGCCAATCTACAGGGCCTCTGGAATTACAAGAATGATCCCGCCTGGAACAGCGACTATCACACCAACATCAATGTTCAGATGAATTACTGGCCGGCGGAGACTACCAACCTCAGCGAATGTCATACCCCCTTTTTTGATCTCATTAAGAGCCAACTTCCTTCTTGGCGTGAATTAACTGCCAATGCCAAAGAATTCAACGACGCAGAGGGGAAGCCCAACTCAGTTGGATTCGCCCTCCGCACCTCCCACAACATCACCGGTGGTATGGGCTGGAAATGGAATAAAACCGCAAATGCCTGGTATTGCCAGCATCTCTGGGAACATTACGCCTTCAACAAAAATGAGGACTTCTTGCGCGAATTTGCCTATCCCATTATAAAAGAGACCTGCCAATTCTGGGATCGCCAACTGAAAACCCTTCCCAACGGAAAGCTCGTGATTCCAAAAGACTGGTCACCCGAACATGGTCCAGTTGAGGATGGCGTCAGCCACAGTCAGCAAATCGTCTATGATCTCTTCACTAATTACATTGAAGCTGCTGAGATTCTAAAACTGGATTCCGAATTTCGCGACCATGTCGCGCAACTCAAGGATCGACTCCTTGCGCCATCCATCGGGAGTTGGGGGCAGCTGATGGAATGGATGCATGAAAAAAGCCCGCGCGCTTTTAACCCAGCGACCGACTTTAAAAAAACCAAAGCCAAGCTCATGGCACGCCTCATTGATGCAGATCCAATTAAAGATCCGGTCGCTCATTTTGTTTGGCACGCCTTTACTCCCGAGCAACAAAACCGGCTGCAGCAATCACCGATTAATTTCTCTGCGCTCTATGAAGGGCTGAATAAGCTAATCAACGGCCCCTCCCTGGCAGAGGAGGACTGCCTAACGGAACCATTACAATCCAGAGTCTTGATGGATTTACATTTGCTCAGTTTGGAGAATTCCAGCCTAGTGCCTTTGTTAAACCATTGCCTGCTCATTGAAGGTCTGGGCCTAGATGATAAACGCGAGGTCAATGCCCTCGATACTCCCAGCGATCGGCACCGTCATACCTCTCACCTCTTTGCGGTTTTCCCCGGACGGCAAATCAGCCATCACAAAACACCGGAACTTGCACAGGCCGCTAAAGTCTCACTCGAGGCACGGGGTATCAAGACACAGAGCGACGTCCGCGAATGGTCATTTGCCTGGCGCGCCGCACTATTCGCCAGACTGCGTGATCCAGCCAGCGCGCACCATATGCTTCAGCAGCTTTTTTCCAGCCGTAACACCTGCCCAAATCTCTTTGGGCTTCACCCGCCGATGCAAATTGATGGAAATTTTGGGGCGACTGCTGCAGTAGCAGAAATGCTGCTTCAATCTCACAATGAAGTCGTGGAGCTTTTGCCAGCACTACCAACTCACTGGCACACTGGTTATGTTAAAGGACTTCGAGCACGCGGAAATATGACTGTCGATATGCAATGGGAAAAGGGGTTGTTGACCGACCTGCACATCAGCGCAGCGCGTCCCGAAAAAATATCAGTTAAAATTAACGAGGAAATCCAAGAATTACTTCCCCATTTAGATCTAAAAAATTAAGCACCTCGCAAGAATGTTTACTAAAGTGAAAAATAAATCTACAGCCTACCTTATCTCCGGCTTCCTTCTCCCGCTGATTCTATCTGCAGCTGTTTCACCTCTTGAATTTTATGTCAGTCCAAATGGGCATGACTCTTTCGACGGTCGCACTCAAGATCGGGCTTTTAAAACCCTTGATGCTGCACGTGATGCCATTCGTGAATTGCCAGAAAAAAATGCTCCTGTTCATGTTTCGATCCTTCCCGGGTATTATCAACTCAAGAGCTCTTTATTCCTCGATGAACGTGATTCAGGAACAGAACAATTCCAGATTGTCTATGCCGCGCAAATACCTGGCACAGTTAGTATTGCAGGCGGTTGTAAAATTCCTTTTTCAAAAGCTAAAAATGTCTCAGACCCAAAGATAATAAACCGAATTATCAACCCGCTGGCTCGTGCACAGATTCGGCAAGTAAATCTGAAAAATCTGGGTATTCATAATTACGGTCGAGTAAAAACCCGAGGATTCCGTCGTCCCTACGCCAATCCAGGCCTCGAACTTTTTATCGATGACCACGCCTACCATATAGCCCGTTGGCCTAACGAAGGGTTTACTCCCATTGGTCCTGTCATCGATCCTGGCTCGATACCTAAAAAGGGAGACTACTCTAATCGTGGCGCTCGTTTCAAATTTCACGATGAGCGCCACAGCCAGTGGCAGTGGCATGAGGATATCTTTATCTCGGGTAACTTTGGTACTGCCTGGGCAGACGACACCATACAAATCAAGTCTATTGATGCCAAATCACAAGAGATCGAATTAGCCAGCGCACATTTATACGGAGTCAAGGCTGGCACTGAATACTCTAATTACTTCGTGAAAAATCTCATTGAAGAACTAGACCACCCCGGGGAGTATTTTGTGGATCGTGAAAGCGGAATTCTTTATTTTTATCCACACGATCAAAATATCTCGAGCGACCTAGCAGTATCGCTTTTAGAAGAGCCATTGTTCGTCTTGGAAAAGGTCGAACATGTTATTTTCAAAAACCTTATTTTTGAAAATTCACGTGGTATCGGCATCTACCTTGAGCAGGGCAATGACATCAAAATATTGGGTTGTAAACTAAGGAACATAGGTACCGTAGCGATCTGTATGGGTCGTGGTATCGCACCCGACAAGACCTATCGTCATGATTTTACTGGCAAGCCCTTATCGAGACAATTGGGCAGCTGGCACGAACATATCTATCAGAACAGCACTTTCAATCGTCGTGCAGGAAAAAATCACCTCATCGAAAGCTGCGATATCTATAATACTGGAGCTGGTGGAATTAGCATGGGAGGCGGTGACCGCCTTACGCTCGAGCCAGGAAATAATATCGTACGCAATTGCGACATCAGTCACTACAACCGACTCGACCGCACTTACCGAGCTGCCATTAATCTCGAAGGTGTTGGTAATATCATTGAGAATAATCATATCCATCAGGCCCCGGACATGGCCATTTATTTGCATGGCAATGAGCACAAGATCCGGCGTAACCATGTGCACCATGTCATGCAGGAAAGCAACGAAGGAGGGTGGTTTTATATGGGCCGTGATCCAACTGAATATGGTAATGAAATTTACCACAATTTCGTGCACCATGTCGCAGTAGCAAATGGGGGTATTCAGCCAAAACGGACCCAAGGCTCTTCAGGGATTTATATTGATGACTGGGCCTGTGGAACTCGTGTGTATGGTAACCTCTTCTACCGTGTAGGGCGTGACCGAGCCGCGGTCGTCATAAATGGGGGTAACGACAATACTATTGAGAAAAACCTCTTTGTGGATTGTCGGTATGCGGTCTACTCAAGTTCACCCTTCACCACTTGGAATCAAGAATTTTTTAAACAAGCAATTGCTCCTGGCGGTGTGTATAGTGAACGCCTAAATGCAGTTAGATATCAATTCCCACCCTACAGTGAACGCTATCCCTCGCTCCTTAATATACTTGAAGATGTACCCAGCCAACCGAAGCGTAATCTCGTAACGATGAATGCGTATGTGAGTTGTCAGGATGCCTACAAAACAAGAGGTGAACCGAAAACCACAAAAATTAATAACGCCACTTTTGAGAGTCTTGAATTTACTGATCCAACTCAGCTCGATTTTTCTCTGCCAGATGACTCCATACTCTACCAAAAACTACCAGACTTCGACCCCATTCCTTTCGAAGAAATCGGCACTTATTTGGATGACTTCCGCCAGAAACTGCCCGTTTTGGAATCAATCATAGGAACCCATGAAGCGGAAGCTCAGCACGCAATGATTGGTGTTCGGCAAAACGTCACCTCCTCGAGTCACAATAGGCATCCAGAGGCACAATGGTTTCCTAAAGCTGGTTTCGGTCTATTCATTCATTGGGGTCTACATACAGCCGGCAACCTTAAGGATGTCTCATGGCCGATGATTCAAGGTATGAAATACAATAACACCCGTATCGAGGATCCCGCTGAGCGAGAACGCATCTTGCTAGAACAGGATTTCCAGAAAGATGGCGACGCTCTAATTACACCCAATCAATATTTTTCCTTAGCAAAGGAATTCAACCCATCCCCAAATAGCTACGACCCTGATCAATGGATCGCAGCTGCCAAAGCCGCTGGATTCACCTACGCTGTACTAACTGCACAACACCACGAGGGATACGCTTTTTGGCCCAGTGCTGCGAATAACTTTAATACCGAATTATATGCTCAGGGACGTGACCTCGTACGTCCTTTTGTTGAGGCTTGCCGCAAGCATGGCCTAAAGGTCGGGCTCTATTATTCTCCGCCAAATTGGTACTTTGATCGAGACCATATGAATTTTTTATACTATCGAACTGCCAAATTGAATCCAGAATTTCCGCATTTGAATGCCGATTTAAAACCAAATATGCGAATATTCACTCCTAGTGAAAAAGAAACACATCAGAATCAGTATGCTAAATTAGTTCGCGAACAGGTAGAGGAATTACTCACTCGTTATGGTACTATTGATCTCCTTTGGTTTGATGGAAGAATCACTGACTACCAAGGTAATGTTGCTATCTCCAGAGAGCGCATTCTTGAGCTCCAACCAAGTATAGTGATGAATCCACGCCTTCATGGTAAAGGTGATTTCCGTACCTACGAAACCCACTTAAATCTTGAAAAACCAACCAAAGAATGGGCCGAATTTTGCGATAAATGGACCTACACATGGGGCTACAATTCATGGGCCCGATTTCGGGATAATGCCAAAATTCTGAGTGACCTAGCTCGTTGTCGTTCACTTGGAATCAATTATCTGCTCAGCATCGGACCGGACAAAAATGGACAATTGCCCGATGCCGCATATACAAACATGAGTGTGATAGCCGATTGGATGCGCATACATCGCGCTGCCATAAACGAAAGCTCCCCCCTACCTAATGGAGAATCCGCGTCTACCTTCGCCACCTCAAGCGGCAACATCCGCTACCTCTTTCGAGTCCCCAAGTATAAAAAACATTCTTGGAAAGGCCCTTTCCCTGAAGACCAAGTAGAACGTAAAGATGAAATACTCACCCTTAAAGGTAGTCATCCAGTCGAATCCGTTAAACTGCTTTCCAGCAATACACCCCTTCCCTTTAAGCTGTTAGACGACACCGTCGAAATAAAGCTTCCCAAGGAAATGCAATCCGAACTCGTGGATGTTGTCGCCCTCACCCTCAAACCAAATCCATCGCTACAAAAAGCCATACTATCGCGCGAAGCGTTCCACAACAAGCGCAAGGCTTCCATGTCGCCGCATGCACTTGCCTGGGAGAAAATACTGGAAGCACAACTTGGTGACTTTTACCTCAAGCGCTATCTCGAGGATAAATTCAACCAGCGCGAAACCGCTTGGGATTATGTCGAGCAGGATCCAAATTTGAAATCCGTACTCCTAATCGGAGATTCGATCTCCCGAGCATATACCAGAACCGTTCAAAAGGAACTTTCCGGAATCGCAAACATCCATCGTGCGCCCACCAACTGCGGCCCTACCAGCAAGGGACTCCGCGACCTTGATATTTGGCTGCAGGACCGCAACTGGGATATCATTCATTTCAACTTTGGCATCCATGACCGCAACACCAAGGACTCAAGCTACGAAAAAAACCTTGAGGCGATTATTACACGTCTCAAGAAAACGAATGCCCAGCTTATCTGGGCGAGCTCTACTCCGCTGAATGGCAGTGATGAAACCTACCCCAAAGGAAGCATGGTTCGAAAAAATGAAGTTGCGGCATCGCTCATGAAAAATCACCGCATCCCCATAAATAACCTCTACCACATCGCCCTTCCGTTGATCGCCACACAGCAATCTGGAGATGGTTGTCATTTTAGAGAGCCTGCCAATGAAGCCCTGGGGCGCGCTGTCGCAGATGTTATACAATCATGCCTTCAATAATTTATTTCCCATTAAAGACCTGTCGGTCTCCTATCGTAAGCTACCTGCTGGTTTTGCTAATCGCATTACTGTGTGCCCTTCCCTTGAAGGCATTATACTACGAACCAGAAAATCCTTTTATCGCACCCAATGAGGTTCCGGTGATCTTGAATATTAGTTCCGGCACAATAGCATCCGTGCAACAAGCTATTGATACCGCTCGTGGCGCAAATCCCGACGCTTTCATCATCATCAACCTTTCGGGAGCCTACACCGTCACAAGCACCCCCCTGGTGCTCAGTTCGAAGCAGATCCTTTACTTGGATGGATCCATCATTGCGGGTTCTTCAGCGGCAACCGCAAACGCCTTGATTTCAGTGGGCTCCGGGCAATCTTTTGTTGCAATCATGGGCTTTGGTCCCGGCTCGGTATTGGATGGACAAAATGCAGACATGCACGGCATTGAGGCTCTAGCTTCAAGCCGCCTAATAATCGACAATTTGACGGTGCAGCATACCCTCCGCGATGGAGTCTCCGTGCAGGGATTGGGCAATACCGTGTGGGATGCTCAGATCTCAATTTCACGCTGTAAGGTTTCCGGTAGTGGCGGATCCGGCATTCGACTCTATGATGCCAACCAGTGCGCGGTAGTTGATAACATAACTCAAAACAACACTTTGGCAGGCATTCAGTTGTCGGCAGATACTACCGCAGTGGCTTACAATATCTGTAACTTCAACGCCACTGGTATATCGGTCAGCGGAACCACGAATTCCATTTATAAAAATACCTGTAACGGCAACGCCTCAGGCATCCGCCTCACGACCACTTCCAGCGTAACAAAGGTGACCGCTAATACCTTTAGTTCCAACAGCGTCAGCGGTGTCGCAGTGGAGGGTTCACAAAACACTGTTTTTGATAATAATTATTCAGGCAACACCCTGGACCTGGACAGTCAGGGCAGTAATAATTTTATCCTTGCGAGCACGAAGCCGCTCGACGGCACAGGCAACAATTATTTCTACCCTCCTACCGCGCGTAATTCGCATAGTTCCACCCACATCATCAATGGGATGGAGCGTCGCGATCTCACTATTTCCAGCACTACCATCGATGAGGTGCAGCAGCAATACGATGCCGCAAGGGCCGCCCATCCAAATGACGTAATTGTATTAACACTCGATGGCACATTCACCCTGGGCGCCAACCCCTTGAACCTTGCTTCCAATACCTGCGTTTTACTTCAGGAAGGTACCAGTATCATCAGTGATTCCACGACAACCGCGACCTACGCAATCGCCGCAACCAACGCTTCATTCATCAGTCTCTCAGGTGGCACCTTAAATGCAAATCTTGAACCGGTGGGCGGCGTTCAATTTCTTGAATGCAGTAAACTACTGGTTGATGGGGTGACCATGCTCAGTAACCGCGACCATACCGTGGCTGGATCTTCCGACATGCTCCACATAAAGGGTGCTGCCGGTGATGCTAAAATCGTGCGCGGATGTACAATTGATACCTGCGATTTTCGAGGTATATGGATTCAAACTTCACGCGCTTTAATCACTGAAAACATAGTCACTAATTGCAATAAAGACGGCATCGATTTGGATTCTTTTTCATCCAAGTGCTTTGTCGCGAATAATACCTGTACCGACAATATCCGCTATGGTGTCTTTGTGGAGGAAGCCGCAAACAGGAATATCGTGCTAAGTAACAATCTGCATCGTAACCAGATGGGGATCAACCTCTACACCTACGAGGTCACACAACCGACTCAGTACAATTCGATCCTAACTAATTTCCTTGATGCCAACGGGCGCGGACTGCGCAGTGGCGAACGTGACACGCCGGTAGACCGGGAGACCAAACATAACTATTTTTATAATAATCGCATAACTAACAGCGAGACCCATGCAATCATCACCCAGAATAATGGTATCCAAAATTACTATTCAGAAAACCTGCTCCAAAATCAGTCCATTAGCTCAACAAACCCCAATACCGTTTTTTTCAATCCCTCACAGATTGGTAGTATTCAAAATACCTCTGGGACTGCTTTCGACCTAACTCAAGCAAACACCTGGGCTTCCGGCGAATTACCCGATCCATTGGACACCCCAAGCTTTCAAAATGCTGGCACCTACAACGCGCCCGCTTCCAGCAACCTCACCTACAAGGGTATCTCGATAGAGCAAGCCAATGTGGCCATTAATCCGCCTACCGGTGGCAATGCCTATAGCATTAATCTTGGAACAGGCGGCATCAGCGGCACGCAACCGCTCCTGGTCATGGGAGAGAACATTACACTGGACGTCGGAGCTAACGACCAAAGCTGGACCATTCCTTTAAATAATTTTCGCTCAGCCATTCAAGGTAGCGCTACGATCACCTACACCAACCCCAGTCGCCTCTGGTTGCGCAACTACGCAAACTATAATTTTGAGGGCATCTGGCGCGCAGATGCTGGAACCATTCATCCGGAAGTAGCGTTTTGCTGGAGCGGAGCAAACGATGAAGTCCCGGCTCAAGTCTTAAATGAGGGTGCGATTCGCCTGAGCAATACTTCCTATGATCGCATTGGTCTGGATTTGCTTGGTAACGGCAGCTTGATCGCCAGTGGCAGCAGTTTCAATGACGGTTCTGCGGCAACCCTTGGCACCGGTCAATGGACCCAGGCAGGTGATGTCTGGGGTAGTGGAAATTTGACAATTTCCTCCAACGCAAATTACGGCAAAGTAATTATTGCCGGTGATATTTCCCACAAGGGAAACACGACCATTGACAATAAGTCTGCGGGCATGGTGCTCGAATTAGGTGCGTCCTCGACCTACACTTTTTATCCAACCATTACGGGCATATGTAACCAGATTAACGGACAAGACCCGACCAATAGCCAACTCATCGCAAATGGGACTTTCATCATCAATACCGCAACTGCCAATCTCACGGATGGCAACAGCTGGGTCCTTGTAGATCTCTCCTCACTGGAAGAGAGCTTTGGCAACTCCTTCGCAGTGCAGGGCTTTACCAATTCATCCGACAATTGGACACGAATCGATGGCAACAGAATCTGGACCTTCATGGAAGCAACCGGAGTTCTCACTTTATCCAACAATCCTTATTCCCTGATCGGCTTACCTTTTTCAACCGATTTTGAATCGGATTCGATTGGCTCCGAACCCGAAGATTTGGCAAAGATTTTAAACACAGACATCTATGGCAATTCGCTTAATGTAACTGCGGCAAATTCACCCTTCATTGATGGTCCCGGCTCGGCAACGAGTGGGGCTTCCGGAACTCAGGCAATCCATTGGCTCGAAACGAATATATCCAGTACTGCCACAAAACCGAGCCTGTATCTCATCGATTTGCCTACTAGCACAAGCATGGATATGGTTATTCGCTTGAGTTATACTAATGTGAACAGTAACAACTCAACAAATGCTTTGCGCCTCCAAGTATACGATGATGCACAAACGAGAGGAATCCGGCTTGATCTCGATAATGGCGGACGGATTCTAAATAATGGTTCCGTCAGTGATTTTACGCTCTATCCGGGATTTAACAAGTGGACCACTTTAGAAATCACCACAAATCTGGCAAATAATACCTACGATCTTGTCATCCAAAGAGAAGACCATGCGAGTCCAACCACTTATACCGGACTGTCTTTCAATAACTCCATATCGAATATCAGCAGGGTCGCACTCGTTAATTTTTCAGGTCCAGCCATAAGCTCAGAGTACTACATCGACGATGTATCTGTTCAGCCTGTATTAGTGGGAGCGTACGATAACTGGGCGTTCGAGAAAGGCCTGAGTTTTGGCATCAATCATCGCTTCTTGGATGATCCCGATGGCGACAACTTAAATAATTTTGGAGAGTTCTCGCTTTCTGGTGATCCACTGCTCGCTGCTTCCAATCCCGCGAGGACCCAACACCAGCTCTCATACGTTGATTCAACGGCCGTCTTAAACCTTACATTTCCAGCACGTGATGGGGCAGTATTCTCAGGTGCCGCGGGACAGTCCTCCCTCACGATAGATGGAGTCATCTATCGCATTCAAGGAAGTACGGATTTGATAAACTGGAATCTCGAAGTGAATGAAGTCACCGGCATCGAGGCATCTGCAATTCATGCAGGGCTTTACTCGCTCGATTCGGGATGGAGCTATCGAACATTCCGGCTCTCTCCTACAGTTCTAAGCGAATCAAAAGGATTTCTTCAATTGCTGCTCGATTCGCCATAGAGTTCTCAGTAGCTTTACCTTCTCTGGCTGGGAGTCTTAGACCATATTCTCTTAGATCACCGTCGGGGCCGAATCAATTGAGTAAGATTGGTTTTCTTGCGCATCGACGCGAGTCAGCTTGAGTGCCTGATCGGTCTACACCTTGTGGGCGACCCGAAGGTCACCGTGACGATCTAATGACAGGTGTACTCAGCGGTTCGACCTATCTTAGCAATACGACACTTGCTTCTTTTTACGACATCGGTTGTGTCATCGAAGAACTGGCCACAAAGAATACCTCATGATCGACAGCACGGGCGTACGTGTCCATCAAGACGCATCGCGTGTCAAAGAGGCCAACTTCCAGCAAGCGATAGGCAGGGCGCGGTCTGTCGACTAAGATTCACATGGCTTGGGATACCCCCTGAACTTCATACTCACAGGGTCGGAGCGGCACGACTGCATCCAGGCTAAGGTTCTGATCGAAAAATTTGTCCAAGCCGAGCAGAAATGCCTGATGGATGCAGGCGACGACATCCGCAGTTGTGTCATGCAACAAGGCGCCACGGCCGTCATAGCGTACAGCAAGAACCGTGTTTAAGTCCCCGAGTTCGACAAGGATATTTACAAGGAACGACACAAAGTGGAGAACCTCTTCCAGGAAATTAAACGATATCGGCGCGTCGCCATGCGGTTCGAAAAGTTGTAGACGACCTTTGCCGCAATGGTCGCGATTGCGTCCATACTCGTATGGATCAAATTTTAATTACAATCACTACCTAGCTAATTACACAGATTCTGGCTCATCGTCGTATGTTTGGAGCGGTCCGGATATATAATCGGCAAGTAAATCGGAGGCTACGATACGAATTGCTTAAGCTGAAGCGGGTATTGCCACTGCTACGGCAAAAAGAGAAGACAAGTAGACATAGTTACAATAACCTTGGAGGAATACCCTCTGTATCTCCGGCAGCCACAAGCAGGGTTAAACTTTAAGCACTTTCTTGCTTCCGCTATTTAGCGCTTACTTATCAACATCTAACTCGGGCCATTGTATGAGCTTGCGATGCAACGTACGGCGGCTAATGCCCATCATCTCAGCTGCTCGCGTACGATTACCACTGGCTTTAATTAATGCATTGCGCAGCAACCGCTTCTCATTCGCCTCTTTGCTCAATGTCGAACTATTAGTTAAAGGCGTGGCGGCTAACGGGTCGTCATCCTGTATTTGGTACTTCAGATCAAGATCATACTCAGTGACTTCATTGCCACGCTTAAGCACAACGATATTTTCGCAAAAGTTACGGAGTTCGCGAATATTCCCTGGCCAACGGTATGCCCGCAGTAGATCCTGAGCACCGTCAGTTAATCGCACTGGATCCACGCCATTTTCATCACTAAACTGCGCGATATAGTGATTCAATAAAATCAGCAAATCGTCCTGTCGGTCTCGTAAGGCGGGTAACTGAATTGTCACGACGTTCAACCGATACAATAGATCTTCACGAAATTCGCCAGTCTTCGACATTGCCTCAAGGTTACGATTGGTCGCACACACTAAACGTACATCGACCTGCACGGGCTTCGAACTTCCTAAACGCTCAAAACTGCGCGTCTCTAGAAAGCGCAATAGTTTCACCTGAGTAGACGCATCAATCTCGCCAATTTCATCTAAAAACAAGGTGCCTCCATCCGCTGCCTCAAAACGTCCGATTCGCCGCTCTGTAGCACCAGTGAAAGCTCCTTTTTCATGCCCGAAGAGCTCGCTCTCGAGCAGGTTGGCTGCCAACGCCGCACAATGTACTGGCACAAATGGTTGACGCTCGCGGGTGCTGTTCTGATGAATCGCTTGAGCGATCAACTCCTTACCCGTGCCAGTCTCCCCCTGGAGTAAGACCGTCGCCCGCGATGGCGCCACCAATTTTACCTTATCCAAGACATCGGTCAACTCTGGCGAACTTCCAATAATGCCGCTGAAACTATACTTCTTATCTAAACGCTCATGCAGCACCTCATTCTCCGCCTCAATTGTACGTGATTGAAGCGCACGTTTAATAATAATCTCTAATTTTTCCAAACTCACTGGCTTGGTCAAAAAATCAAACGCACCCCGACGCATCGCCTCCACGGCAGTTTCGACATTACCATAAGCCGTCATCATGATACAAATAGGTCGGTTAGGTAATGCAATTGCATGGTCGATTACCTTCAGCCCAGATTTACCCGCCATGCGTAAATCCGTCAAAACCACATCAAAGGTTTCCGCTTCCATCAGATTGAACGCTTCCTCAGCGCCCGAGGCCATGTAAATTTCATAGTCCTCTTCTAAAGCTAAACTCAACCCATCTCGGGTGTTTTTTTCATCATCTACAATCAATATGGTTGCTCGCATGTGGGACAATTAGGCACATTTAATCTTAAAATGCAATTTCGCATTATTTTCTAGGAAACCTCTTGCACGTTACTTTGTCATTGATCTCCTACAGTTAGTTATTTTTGCAATTTTAATTCCTATGAGTACAGAACCCAGTCCCACGCCCCCTCCTTCTAACGAAGCCCTAGAATCTGCTATCGCATGGATCCCGACCCTGCGCCAAGAAATCGCCCGCGTAATTGTCGGCCAGCGTTACCTAGTGGACCGCCTCATTGTTGGTCTACTCGCTAATGGACATGTGTTACTCGAAGGAGTGCCCGGCCTGGCCAAGACCTTAAGTATTCGCACACTAGCGACCGCAACCGATGCCGATTTTAAACGTATACAATTCACGCCTGACCTGCTGCCAGCAGACGTAATCGGGACGCTCATCTACAGCCCAAAGGACAGCACCTTTCACACGCGCAAGGGCCCAATTTTTGCGAATCTGGTACTTGCTGATGAAATCAATCGCGCGCCGGCCAAGGTGCAAAGCGCCCTACTCGAAGCAATGCAGGAACACCAAGTCACCATCGGTGATGCCACCTACCCTTTGCCCGAGCCGTTCCTAGTGCTCGCTACAGAAAATCCAATCGACCAAGAGGGCACCTACCCATTGCCAGAAGCACAAGTTGACCGATTCATGCTCAAGCTTAAAGTCGGATACCCTAGTAAGGCTGACGAACGTGAAATTTTAGATCGCATGGCCTCCACCGATCCTAATCTAACCGTAGATGCGGTGACCTCTCTAGACGCGATCCGAGAAGCGCGTAAACATGTCAACGATGTCTATGTTGACCCGAAGATTCGCGACTACATCGTTAACCTCATCCTCGCCACGCGTTCGCCTGAAGACTATCAGCTCAAGCTAGGGCACTACATACAATTTGGCGCCAGTCCGCGGGCGACCATCAGCCTCACTTTAGCGGCCAAGGCATGGGCACTGATGCAAGGTCGTTCGTATGTCATCCCACAAGATATTAAAGAAATCGGCATGGATGTGCTACGCCACCGTGTGATCCCCAGCTACGAAGCTGAGGCTGAGGAAATCTCCAGCGAAGAGTTAGTCTCCTCTATTTTCGAAGCGATTCCAGTTCCTTAGGGAATTTCAGGATCCCTCAAGTCTAAAGTCTAAGCAATGACTCCGGCAGATATCATCAAAAAAGTACGCCGCCTTGAGATCCGCGCGCGTCACCTTGTGACGGATTCGGTCACAGGTGCATACCACAGTTCCTTTAAAGGCCGCGGGATGGACTTTGAGGAGGTACGTGAGTATGCCATCGGCGATGATGTACGAACCATTGACTGGAATGTTAGTGCGAAGATGGATCGACCGTTCGTCAAAGTCTTCCGCGAAGAGCGTGAGATGACACTAATCTTACTGATCGATGTCAGCGCCTCAGGAGTGTTTGGCTCAGTCGAGCAAAGTAAGCGTGAACGCGCCGCGGAAATCGCAAGCGTACTGGCGTTCTCGGCCACTCAAAACAACGACAAGGTCGGCGTACTACTTTACACCGATGAAGTTGAGCACTACATCCCACCGAAGAAAGGGCGCCGCCACATCCTGCGCGTGATTCGCGACATCTTATTTTTTAAGCCCAATGGGCGAGGCACTTCCCACAAAACCGCGCTCGAATATCTCAATCGCGTGCAACGGCGTAAGACTGTCGTCTTCATGATTTCCGATTTTCTGGATCTAGCACCCGGCACCCTCCTTTTCGACAAACTCGCACTCACCAATCAGCATCATGACTTAATCAGCATTGCACTGAGCGATCCCCGTGAAAGCACACTGTCGGAAGTCGGCCTAATTACACTCGAAGACGCTGAAACCGGTGAAATGGTCGAAATCGATACTAGCAATAAAAGTACACGTAAGCGCTACGCCTCACTCGCTCAGGAGCGCCAACAAAATTTCAGCAATCAAATGCGCAAAAAAGGGCTCGACTGGATACAAGCCTGCACTGACCAACCCTACCTCCCCGCACTGCGCAATCTCTTTGCCCGACGCGCCAGCCGCCACTAACCGCAAAGCTCAACACCTCAACCCCAACAAATTTCAATTCTCCACCTGATGTTTTTCGCACAACTTCAAGTACCACCTAGACAACTCCCCGACCTACCGCAGGGGCCAGCTCTTGAACGTGCACGCGGACCCATCGAAATACCACCTTACGAACCGTGGCAAATCGGGCTGATGATTGGCCTCGCGGCACTCGCCCTAGGATTACTAATTTACTGTATCGTCTTCATCATACGCGGACGTCGTGCCCGTACCCCACAACTCTCGGCAAGCACCACTGCACTGGCAGAACTCCAGGCAGCAGCCGAGCTGACAACCATTGATGACGAGCGCTTCGCGGTACTTAGCTCACTCGCTTTACGCCGCTACTTTGAAGTCGGTAAACACATTCCTTCCCTGGGCCGCACCACATTCGAATTCCTACACGCGCTGGACGCTGATCCACAACTCAACTCAGACGCGCGCGCCTCACTTAGCGAATTCCTAGAGCATTGCGACCAAGTCAAATTCGCTCGCGCCTCGCTCTCTACAGACGCACGCAACGCACTCACTGAGAGTGCGATTCAACTGGTACACGAACTCGAACGCCATAACGCAGCAACATCCGCAGAGGCCACGACGACATGAGCTTCTTTCAATTTCAAAACCCAGAGTACTTTTTCCTGCTGTTGTTATTACCCATCATCGCGTGGTGGGCAGGCCGTATGGGGCCAGAAGCCGCTATGCGTTTTTCGAGTACTTCATTAGTCAAAGCAGTCAGCCGCTCTAGGCGTAGCCTGCCAGGGCGCTTTCTAATCGGACTGCGTATCCTCGCACTCGTCGCGCTGATTACCGCACTCGCTCGTCCTCAAATGGGTAAGATGAATGATACCACTGACGCCGACGGAATCGATATAGTCGTGACACTCGACCTCTCTGGTTCAATGCGAGCACTGGATTTATCCACCCAAAAAAATATTGTCACGCGCCTGGATGCGGCAAAAAAAGTCGTACGCGCATTCATTGAAAAACGCCCCTACGACCGCATCGGACTGGTCGCCTTCGCCGCTGATGCCTATGTCGTCAGCCCACTCACCCTAAATCATGATTGGCTTAAGAAAAACCTCGATCGACTCGAACTCGGCGAGATCGACGGAGCCGGCACTGCCATCGGCACCGCACTTGGCGCGAGCGTCAATCGCCTGCGAGATCATGAAGCTCGTAGCCATATTGTCATTCTGCTCACCGATGGTGAAAACAACGCGGGGCAAATCACTCCGATTGGCGCTGCAGAAGCAGCCAAAAGCTATGGTGTCAAAGTCTACACGATCGCAACTGGACAGAAAGGCCGCGTGCCGATTCCAGAAATGACACGCAACAATCGAGTGATGCGCGACAAAGATGGTCAGCCAATCTATCGTGGACGTGCGGAAAACTCAAACTACAACGAAGCCGAGCTCAATGAAATCGCTGAAATGACAGGCGGGCTCTTTTTCAAAGCCACCGAAGACGGCGACCTTGAACGCATTTATGCAGAGATCGACGCACTCGAAACAACGACTATCGAGCTACGCACCTATGCCACCTTTACCGAATACTTCTTCTGGCCGGCAGCACTCGGGCTCGCCTTCCTTGCTTTAGAACAACTCTTACGCAATACGCGTTACCGTCGCCTGCCATGACTTTTGAAAATCAGATCTGGCTTACCCTCACGCCCCTAATCGTACTACTTTTTGCGGGGTTGTTCGCCTTTGGCCTGCGTCGCCGCGAAGCACTACTCAGCCGCTTTGCAGCGGCTCGCTTACTCGATCAACTCACCGAAAAAGCCAGCCACCAGCGTACTCTACTTAAAGCAGCACTCATCCTACTTGCTTTTGCACTGATCGGCATTTCACTCGCCCGCCCACAATATGGAGTCGACTGGATCGAGCGCAAAGCTCGCGGCTTGGATATCGTCTTCGTGCTAGATAGTTCAAAAAGTATGCTCGCTACCGATCTGCGCCCTACACGTTTGGACCGCGCCAAACTGGCTATCATTGATCTGGTCAAACGACTCGAAAGTGACCGCATCGGACTGGTCGCATTTGCTGGTAATGCTTTTCTACAAACGCCCCCGACGTTGGACTACGCTGCTTTTCGAGAGAACCTTGATGCGATTGGCTACAGTAGTATCTCACGCGGCGGTAGCGATATTGGCCGAGCCATACGCGAAGCCGCCAAAGCGTTTCCTAAGGACAATAGTTTCAAAGTCGTTGTGTTACTCACCGACGGTGAAGATCAGCAACAAGATGTAATTACCGCCGCTCGCGAAGTCGCCGACGAAGGAATTAAAGTCTATACCATCGGCATCGGCACCCCAGAGGGCGATTACCTTAAAATTCGCAATGCTCAGGGCGACGACGAATTCATCCGCGACTCCAGCGGCCAACCAGTGCGTAGTCAACTCGATGAATCCACTCTACAAAAAATCGCCCAACTTACGGGCGGGAGCTACAGTCGTCTAAGTGATCAATCGCTAAATACACTCTACAACTCTGTGCTCGCGACGCTTCCTCGTGAAGAGCGCCAATCTGAACTGCAAGAGGCGCGCATTGAACGCTACCAGTGGGCATTATCCATAGCCTGCATTCTAATGGTAGTGGAAATCTTCATACGCCGACGAAGTAACCTATCTCTATCATTACTGCTCCTCCTCTCCGCCTCGTCAGTCTGCACACCTATCCGCAGTGAAGCGCAAGATCTCCCAGTAAAAGAGATTCAGGAGTTACCAATGCCAGTTGCTGAAGATACACCAGAGATACTTGTCGAAGCGCCCGAAACCGATCCTCGCATTCTCTACAATCAAGCTCACCACCAACTCACTACTGGCAACTACGAACAAGCCACTCAGCTTCTTGAACAAGCCATTGAGAACAGCACTCAGCGCTCACTGCAGCGAGATGCCCTCTACAACATGGCACACGCCTCTAACCAAATAGGCGAAACCGCACTACAAGCCCAAGACTTCGAAAGCGCAATCGTACGCTGGAAGCAAGCCGAAGCACTTTTTCAATCCGCCAACGAAATCGACTCGAACGACGCCAACAGCCTCGAAGATGCAGCTGCAACTGCAGCACGACGCACCGCACTCGAAGACTTCCTCAAGCAGCAGGAACAACAGGAGCAATCTTCCCAAGAAGATGAGCAGGAGCAGCAAGAATCTGAAGACTCGTCAGATTCTGAAGAAGGTGAAGACAATCAAGAATCATCAGATGGAGAGGATTCCTCTGGCGACGACCAAGAACCGTCCGAGGACTCGCAAACAGCCGATGAAGACTCTGAATCGGAGCAAGGCCAAAGTAGTGATGCGTCCGACCAGCCATCAGAGTCAGAAGGTGAAGATGAAGGTTCCGAATCTGATGGCCAATCTGGAGAGCAAGAATCAGAATCCACTCGCAACCCTGCCGAGGATATGGAGCAACAAGCCGAAGACGCCGAAGACAGCACTGGCTCCGAAAACGAAGCACTCCCTGCAGAAGATTCAACGGCTAACCAAGCAACGGCAGGCGAAGCAGGCAGCGACGGTGAAGCCGCCGAAATGACGGTGCAAGGCATGAGCATCAGTGAAGCTCAAGACCTGCTCGATAGTCTGCGCGGCGAAGAGCGGCTACTCCCCTTTTCCGAACCTTCCGAGGCAACACAACGTTCAAATCGCAATCGTGACATTCGCGACTGGTAACTCTCTTTTTTTTAAATTCTCATGCACCTACGAAACGTATTACTCATATTTACCCTGATGGTCACTGCGATCCTACAGGCCGAGATCCGTGTCCATACTCGTTTTGAACCACCGCGTGTCGCAGTCGGCAGCACTTCAAAATACATTGTCGAAATCGTTGAAACCGACAACAGCAATAAGCCTATTGTAGAACCTGTTACAACGCTACCCATCCCCTCCACTGGCGGACTCAACTTGCGTAATGGCCGGACTTCCAGCAGTCAATCGACCAAGATCATCAATGGGGCACGGAGCTATAATAGTACACAACAACTAATAATCGATGCCGTGGCCCCAGAAAGCGGCAGCTTTTCTATTCCTGAATTCATCTTCGAGTATAAAGGTGCCCGCTTACAAGCCCCGGCAGCGACGCTCGAAGTCGTCGCACGCTCTGCGGACGCCGCACCGACAATCGATGAGCTTATTTTTCTAAAAACAGATGCCCCCGATCAACTCTACGTTGGCGAAACTACCCCGATTACATTAAAGCTCTACGTCTCCAGCACTGTACAAATGCGCGGCCTCAATGCATTCGAACGCACTGCTGATGGGTTTACTATCAGTGACCTGCCAGAAGAATCCAATGAGACTATCGAGATGCTAAACGGTAGGCGCTACCGTGTTTACAGCTGGCCACTGATAATCACCCCGATCAGCTCGGGGCAACAGGATCTAAATTTTCAATTCACGCTTTCGGCGCAAATGCCTGATCAACGCAATGCCACTCCTTCACCCTTTGGACAAAGTATTTTTGATAACTTCTTTGGCCGCACCGAACGCTTCAACATCTACACTGAGCCAACGCAAATTAACGTGCGTCGACTCCCCGCGGAAGGTAGACCCGACAGCTTTTCCGGAGCGATAGGGATGTTCAATATGCAGGTCACCGCAGACTCAGATTCCACCCGTGTAGGAGAACCGATCATGCTTTCCTTAAAAGTCAGCGGCCAAGGTAACTTCGACCGCATTAAGAGCCCAGACATGCCGGCAACCTCAGGTTGGCGAAACTATGAGCCGGAAGCCGCATTCGACCAAGATAGCTCAAACCCGCGCAAGGGTGTGAAGCGCTTCGATTATGTTTTTATTCCGGAAAATCCGGGAGCACTCGATCTACCAGCAGTCAGCTTCTCTTTCTTCGACCCGAAAATCCAAGAGTACGTCGAACTCACCAGTCCAGCTCTCACAATACAAGTCGCTCCGTCAGAGCATCTAATTACCCCCCTTACCCCCCCACAGCAAGCTACAGTCGAGACTGCGCCCGTAATCCAATTAATCAAACAACTCAACCCTGAGGAAATGCTCGTCACCCTCGACTACCGTCCGCGGAAAGGACGAGTCATTGAACCCGACCTCCTGCGTAGCACATGGTTCTACACGCTCAACATCGCAGGGATTTTAGTATTGGGTGCATCTATATTTTGGTGCTACAGGCGCAAGTGCGATCAAGAAAATCCAGACTTCGCTCTGATCCAAACTGTGAAACAGGCGCTTAAAGCGACGCTTAAACAAGCAGAAAGCAATGATGCCGTCACGTTCTTCCGTAGTGCACAACAAGCGATTCGCTTGGCAACCACAGTACGAGTAAAATGCGATCTCCGCACTGCTAATTTTGAGCAACTCGAAAGTCAGTTCCAACGAATCGGACTTACCGAGTCAATCATCACAGACGCACGCCAACTTTTTGATGTGGCTGACGCACATCGCTTCTCTGGCCGCAGCGAAAGCACCGATCTGCAAATCGCCCGCAATCAACTCACCACGATTCTGAAAGCACTATGAGTACATATCTTCGCATTTTACTACTGTACTTCGTCACCACAATCGCAGCCTTGGCGACGAGTCCTGCCTTTGAGGCAGGCATCGAATCGTATCAAAACAATGAATACGATACTGCACAGGCTCAATTTACTAGCGCAATTGAAGACGACGAAACTGCAGCCGCTCAACATAACCTTGCGCTGACCTACCTGCAACTTGGCTCACCCGCTTTAGCTATTTGGCATCTGGAACGCGCGCAACTTCTCGCGCCATTAAATGCTGACTACCGCTTTAAGCTTGAAGCGGTTCGCCAACAAATAGGACTCTTTGCAGGTGCTCCCGAATGGTATACGCTCGCAAGCCAGTCATTGCCCACTAACGTATGGCTCATTATTGCCAGCATCAGCATCTGGCTCTTTTTATTACTTTGGATGCTACCTTCCATCACTGGCATTAAGCCTAGCATTAAAATTAAGTCGCTGCGCTTTCTGACGCTTATAGCACTCTTACTTGCACTGCCCTCAGCTTGGCTCAACCTACGTATGATTGAGGCTGGCACGGTCATCGCAAATGAGTCAGTTAGCCTGCATGCCGCACCGGCCTCAGCGGCCCCAGAAAGTGGGATCGCACGTGCAGGTGAACGCGCACGGATCATCGATACCTACAAGCATTTCTACGAAGTCGAAACCGAAGGCCTTGCAACCGGCTGGATCTCGAAAGATGTGTTTCGACCATTCGTGGATTAAGCTAACCCAAACGCAACGCTGGCTCGATACTGATTACCTCGCTGCGTGTACCACTCGGATCGGCGAAGGCCGCGAAGGCAATCATCGCGGCATTGTCACCGGTATGCTTTGGCTCAGCAATGAGACAAGGGAGGCGGTAGCGTTTAGCGAGTCGTTGCATCGCCGCGCGCAGTGCTTTGTTGTTTGAAACACCGCCCGACAAGCCAAGACTTTGATAGGAAGATGTCTCCAAGATATGTTTGGTTTTACCGCACAATTGATCAATCACTGCACGTTGGTAAGAGGCGCAGATGTCTGGCATGGCCGCAGCAAGCTCGGCATCATCCATCTTTTCCATACGATAACGTAAACTCGTCTTAAGACCAGAAAAGCTGAAGCGCCGCTCATTACGCGGTGCGATTGACTTGGGGAAATTAAATGCATTTGCATTTCCATTCGCGGCAATCTTTTCGACATGCGGACCTCCTGGGTATGGCAGCCCGAGTAGCTTCGCCCCCTTGTCTAGCGCTTCACCGGCAGCGTCATCAACAGTCTCGGCAAGCACAGTAAGCTGCTTTGCTTTATTGATCTCAAATAAGATCGTGTTGCCACCTGAAACCACCAGACCTAGATGTGGCAGTAAGTCCTCAAAAGCCTCTGTGAATTCTGCGGGTTGAGTGTGATGTAATGCAATGAAAGGCGAATACGCGTGACCACGCAAATGGTTCACCCCGCGTAAAGGGACGTCCCAAGCCAACGCCAGACTCTTGGCAAACGCGATCCCAAGCGCAAGACAGCCGGCAAGCCCTGGCCCCTGTGTTACGACGATCTCAGTGATCTCAGATTCACGTTCAAGAATATCACTAGCAGTCAACAATGGGAAGAAATTCTTTAAATGCTCGCGACTCGCAAGATCTGGCACGACACCGCCATATTCTTGATGCAAACTGATTTGACTGTGCACCCACTCACCTTCGATCCCACTGACAGGGTCGAACAATGCGAGTGCGGACTCATCGCAGGAACTTTCAATGGCTAGAATCATTGTTACAAAATATTATCTCGAA
>JAFMDL010000080.1 GCA_017857255.1 Puniceicoccaceae bacterium
TGCAACTAACAACTCTCTACCAATTATCTAACTGCTTGCCAGACGCGCAGCAGGCTTTCAATGAGCTCGGGCAGCTCGTTAAGCGGCACTTGGCTGGCAGCGTCGGAAATCGCTTGTTCTGGATTAGGGTGTGTTTCGAGAAAGACGCCATTGGCACCCGCGGCAAGTGCGGCACGGGCAAGGGGTGGTACAAACTCGCGTTGACCGCCGCTGATGCCGCCGGCCGCGCCAGGTAGCTGCACACTGTGTGTCGCATCGATGATCGTCGGGTGACCGTTTTCGGCCATGATACTGAAGCTGCGCATATCTACCACGAGGTTTTGATAGCCGAAGGTGGTACCACGGTCGGTTTGCCATATCTCGCTGGCGCCAGCTTCTTCGAGTTTATTGGTCACGAAGGACATCTCGTAGGGCGATAGAAATTGGCCTTTTTTGACGTTGATCGCGCAATCTGTTTGCGCGGCTGCGACGAGAAGGTCGGTTTGGCGGCACAAGAATGCTGGTATTTGCATCGCATCGACGACCGCGCCGACGGTCGCGCATTGGTCAGGTGTGTGGATGTCGGTGATGGTTTTAAAGCCATATTCAGTTTTGATCCGTTGAAAAATTTCCATGCCTTTGTCGAGCCCGGTGCCGCGGTCGCTGCGGATGGAGGTGCGGTTTGCTTTGTCGAAGGAGCCTTTAAAGAGAATGTTCAACTCTGAGTGCTTTTGCTGCAGTGCAGCGAGGCAATCTGCGACTGGTCGGCAGGTCTCAATACCTTCGAGCGAGCAGGGGCCGACGAGGAGAAGAAGTTTTTCAGAATCGTAAATCATGGGAGTATTAAGTGCGATCGAGCCTGTTTCGCCAAGTCGCAAAGCAAATCAATGTATGAAAGCATGTCGAAAATGAATTGCACGCTAGGGCTTGAGTACTCATTTCAGAGTAATGGTACTACGAAGTTATGTCTGGTGGGTATTAAGCATGTTGTCTTGCTTGGCTCCTGCAATGCAGGCTTCAGAGGACTATCTACGGCAATACGAAGGACGCTGGGTGGGCCATTTTACCGTGCATTCAACCGTATCTGGGTATTCAGAAACGTTTCCTGTGGAACAGCAATACTGGTGGAAAGCAGGTGTATTGCATGGAGTCTCGGTGATGCAGCGCGCCGAAAAGATCACCAGTTCACGCTCAAAAACCGTCGCGAGAGACGCTCAGTTTATATCGGAGGTATCGACCGGGGAGGCCGTTGAAAATTATTGGGCAGTGCAGCATGAGGGCGGATTAGTGTGGTTCTCCTCAAATTTACAGCGTACTAAGGATTATCAAATGAAGGAGACCATGGGCGAAGTAGACGGTACGCGTGTACTCAAAACGGAAGGCTTTGATACTTATGTGACTGGCGAGGGTTTAGCGCATCTTATCTATCGAGGCGAATTGAAGTTCGTCGAGTAGCGGTTGGCTGAGAGCTGAGATCGGAGAGACTTGAGAGCTGAGATCAGTGGTGAATGTATGCGTCTCAATCTGCGCCGATTTGACTGGCTAAGGCGTTCCGTACGTCAGGCTCGAGGTCGGCCTCTTGGATCCATTGGAGTGCTTCATTTGGTTGGCTCTGTGCCCAATTTAAAATGGATCGGTTGAGTTGTTCGAAGCGTTGCTCAGGTGCAGAGATCGTATTGCTCCACGCAGCGGCGGCTTCGGGGTCAAAGTTGAGCATGGTGTTGGTAAAGCCGACGATAGCTGCATCGCGTAGAGGCCCGCTGGGAGTGTCGTTTAACCATGTAGATGCGGCGACAGAGTCGGTGCGGCTCCATTCTGCCATGATGACGGTAGGGCTTTCGGGGTTATAAATCTGGTCACTTTGGCCGAGA
Organism: Puniceicoccaceae bacterium; assembly: GCA_017857255.1. Classification (GTDB taxonomy): domain Bacteria; phylum Verrucomicrobiota; class Verrucomicrobiia; order Opitutales; family Coraliomargaritaceae; genus Lentimonas. The sequence continues at coordinate 1,851 of JAFMDL010000080.1, forward strand.
CTAGTTTGCCAGTCCATTGCCTGAGTCGGGTCAGTCTCTGCGAGTGTGCGAACGAAGGTTTCGATGGTTTCGTCAGCTAAGTATCCATCGTTGAGGCTACGTACAAATGCCTCTGCGCCTACGGGAGATGCCTGTACGTAGTGCTTGATACTTAGATTCAGTAGGCTCTTGTTGCCGTGGAACTCTGCTTGAGTGAGTGCCCAGATCGCTGCAGCTTCGGGGTCGATTGCCATCCATGACTGGACTAGGGCAGCTGAGGTTTCATCACGCAGGCTGCCGTTGGGGAGTTGTTCAACCCATTGGCTTGCTTCTGTAGTGCTTTCTGCGACCCAGTGTGTGGCTAAAGTTTTGGCAGCGGTGACTTTACTGCCGTCGTTAGCCATACCTTCGATCCATGCCGCTGCTGTATTGGGCGCTTGCTGTGCCCACAATTCGATCCCGCTTTGGATCGTCGCGTGACGAGCCAGTCCCTGAGCGTTGGACTCTAGCCAAAGAAGCGCCGATTCGGAATCTTCGGCGGCCCACACTGCGACGATTTCAAGCATGCCGCGAAGGGTATCTCCGCTGAGTGACTGAACTTGGAGCCAATGCATGGCTTCCTCGGGATCGTCAGATGCGCGGCGGCGGGCTTCGGCGAGGAAGGGGTCGCCGTTTGCGCTTGGCACTGTTTCGAGTGATCGAGCGCTGGGTTTTAAAACTGTGCGGTCGCGGGCGATGCTCATCTCTGGTAGCTCCGGCTCGGCGGCTTCGGAGGTAACCGTCGGTGCGGCGCCGCGAACCAGCTCCCATGTCTGGCAAAGGTGCTGCCACTCTTGACGGATTGTTTCGGCATGCGGCAGCACTGCTAGAATGGTTAATCCTATTATGACCAGTGAGACGAGTGTGCGAACGATCCAGCGCATGTTAGCTTAAGTTGAAGAATGCCTGGGTGTTGGCAGTGGTGTGGGCGGCGAGTTCCTCTGGGGTGATTGCCAGAGCTTCGGCACAGCGTTGCGCGATGGCGGCGAGGTAGGCCGGTTCGTTGGGCTTGCCACGATGTGGTTCGGGGGAGAGGTAGGGGCAGTCCGTTTCCAACATGAGGCACTCAGTACCTTGGGTGCGAAGTGCTTCGCGAATGTCGGGTGCATTTTTGTAGGTTACCACTCCGGTAAAGGAGGCGCGGCCACCGAGTTGGTTAATCTGTTTGATTTCTGTGGGGCCGTAGGTAAAGCAGTGAAAAACGATGCGGCTCCAGTTGATGTTGGACTCGTTGATCATGCGGACCGTGTCCTCGAAGGCATTGCGGCTGTGGATAATGACTGGACAGTCTAATTCGCAGGCAAGCATGAGTTGCTGGCGAAAGGCATCTTCTTGATAGATCATGACTTCGCCTGCCTGCAGTGGATCTTTTGGTAGGTGAAAGTAGTCCAAGCCAATCTCGCCAAGTGCGACGGGGCCGTTGGGCGGCATGAAAAAGGTGGAGATTTGACTGGCGGCATCGTTCCACTCGGCATCGACGTAGCAGGGGTGAAGGCCAACGGTGTAGTCGATTTGACCGCGGTAGGCGGCGTGCATTTCGCGGTAGGGCACCCAATCTCTGGGCGATGTGCCGACTGTGATGAAGCGCTGCACGCCAGCTTCTACAGCACGTGCGAGCACGGGCTCAAGTTCGCCCTTATCCTTAAAGCCTAGTAGGTGGCAGTGGCTGTCGATCAATTGCATAGATTGGAAAATGCTGAAAAATTGAGATTCTGAAAGGCTGAAAGTAGTATTTGTTTGCGACAGGGCATGACATTACGCAGCGCCGTGGAGGGCAACCATGTTTCCTTTCCGAAAGTTCTTGAGAATAAGACCGGCGGCACCATCGTCACTAGATTCTCGAAGCAACAAATTATTACTTTATATCAAATTACTATGGAAGATGTCATTATCCTTGGAACCGGTTGTGCCGGACTCACTGCAGCTATTTATACGGGACGTGCTCAGCTGAATCCCTTGGTGCTGGAAGGTACGCAGCCTGGTGGACAGCTAACGACCACCTCGGAAGTGGAAAATTTCCCTGGCTTTCCTGAGGGCATCGATGGGTATACGATGATGGATAATCTACGTAAGCAGGCGGCCAAGTTCGGAGCCCGTTATGAGCATGCCAAGGTCGATAAGATCGAAGTGGATGGTGCGGTGAAGAAGCTCTACGCAGGCGAAAAAGTGTATGAGGCAAAGACAGTGATTGTTGCGACTGGTGCCCGCCCGCGCTTAACGGGCGTGCCAGGCGAACAGGAAATGTTTGGAGGCAAAGGGGTGACTACGTGTGCGACCTGTGATGGTGCATTCTACCGTGATATGGAGGTCGTCGTCGTAGGTGGTGGTGATTCCGCAGCCGAGGAAGCACTGTTCCTGACCCGCTTTGCTTCGAAGGTAACACTGATTCACCGTCGCGATTCATTGCGTGCGTCGCAAATCATGGCCGATCGCGCGACCTCACATCCTAAGATCGAGATGGCTTGGAACTCGTTGCCGCAAGAGATTCTTGCCGACGAAAAGGGCTTTACCCGCGGCATTCGTGTCAAGGATGCCAACACTGGTGAAGAACGTGAGATTCCTTGTAAAGGAGCGTTTATCGCAATTGGCCACATTCCGAATACCGATTTCGTCGAAGGGGTGCTGGAGCGCGACGGCGATGGCTACATTGTACCTTCTGCAGGCAGCCAAGTGAAGACGAAGTACGAAGGTTTCTTTGCGGCAGGTGACTGTGTTGACCATGTGTATCGCCAAGCGATCACTGCCGCAGGTATGGGATGCCAAGCTGCGATTGAGGCGGAACGTTATTTGGCTGAGCTGTAGTTGGTTGTTGAAAGTTGTTGGTTGAAAGTTGCTGAATCTTGTTAGTGGTGTTACATCCCAAACAACGAATAATAAACAACTGGCAATTTATCCCCTATGGACCACATATCAGACCTTCGCGAAGATTATACGAAGCATGCGTTGCGTGCGACCGACTTGTCTGCCGACCCTTTTGCCCAATTTGAGCAATGGTTTCAGCAGGCTGAGGAGTGTGACGTGCAGGAGCCGAATGCGATGTGCTTGGCTACGGTGAGTGCGGATGGGCAACCGTCTACGCGTGTCGTGCTGCTTAAGGCATTCTCTAGTAAAGGTCTGGTCTTTTACACAAATTATGAAAGCCGCAAGGCGTCGGAGCTGGAGGCCAATCCAAAAGTTGCGGCGAATTTCCTCTGGCTGCCGCTGCAGCGCCAGGTCAATGTGACGGGGCGAGTCGAGCGTGTCTCTAAAGTCGAAGCACTAAAGTATTTTATCTCTAGGCCGTTGGCCAGTCGGCTCGGCGCGTGGAGTTCACCGCAGAGTCAGATGATTACTTCGCGTCAAATTCTGGAAGCCAAGCTCGACCAGATGAAGCGTAAATTTGCCGATGGAGAAGTACCGTTGCCCGATCATTGGGGTGGCTATCGAATCGTGCCAGAGACATTCGAATTTTGGCAAGGAGGTAGCGGACGCTTACATGATCGCTTCATGTATCGACTCGATGCTGCCGGGGGGTGGACTCCTGAGCGCTTGGCTCCGTAGGCCGTGCTCCTCTATACGTTAATACTTCTGACCTTCTGCTCCTTTCGGAATGCGCGTCGACTCACATATGCACACCGTACTTTGTGGCCACGCAATTGGTGCGCCCATAGAGTATGCGACGGCAGCGGTGGAGCAGGGGATTGATGTGATGACGTTTACCTGCCACATCCCAATGGAGTGGAAGGCTTTTGGCCAAGCGGGCATTCGGATGCGCCGCGATCAGTTGGACCACTATCGTCAGCTAGTGCACGATACTGCAGTACAAGCCAAGCCCTTAGGGGTCGAAGTACTTTGTGGGATTGAGGCGGAGGTCTATCCCGATGAGGCGCGGCTCGAGCCGATGGATGAAATCCTCGCAGAGTATGAGTGGGACTTTGTTCTCGGATCACTGCATGCGCAGTGTCAGAGCTATTTGATTTGGCTGAAGGAGAACAAGATAAAAGACGACTACATGCGGATCGATAGTTACTTCCGCCACCTCAAAGATGGTGCCCAGTCTGGGCGCTACGATAGTATGTCGCATCCGGATGTGATTCGTACCTACGGTGTCGTCAATGAGTTCAATCCAGCCGAGCACGAAGCAGTAATCCGTGATTTTCTGCAGGCTGTGGTTGACGAAGATGTTTGTATGGAGATCAACACCAGCGGATTAACCAAGGGTGATTTTGAAGTGCACCCTGATCCGTTGATTCTCGATTGGGCCAGTGAAATGGGCGTCAAGCTCACCATTGGTTCCGACTCGCACCGACCACATTCTGTTGGGCAATTTTTTGATACGATCCAGCCAATGCTCCACGATAAGGGCTTTAAAGACTTACATTACTTCCGCGGCCGAAAGCGACTACGGATTGATATGCCGACTTGGGATTGAGCGCGAGGTTCGCCCTGTTTGACTTGCGGAAATGTCGTTTTTGTTAATTAAGCTATAAGTCATGCGACGCTTCCGTGTCGTGTGGCAGTTTAACAAATATGTCCTCATTCAATATATGGCTCGAAGCAATGCGCCCAAAGACACTGCCTGCTGCAGTGGTGCCAGTGATGCTGGCGACGAGTCTCGCACATGCGCACAACAGCTCCGATTGGTGCGCGGCGACTATTTGTGCTGTGTTTGCACTCTTAATTCAGGTTGGGACTAATTTTGCGAATGATTATTTGGACGGGATCAAGGGCACCGATACAGCTGCTCGGTTGGGGCCGCAGCGCGCAGTGGCGGCAGGCTTGATCCCACCAGCAACGATGAAGCGCGTGACAATCGCAGTCTTGTCCGCCGGTTTTTGCGTGGGCTTGATGTTGATCCCATTCGGTGGCTGGTGGTTATTAGCGGTTGGCATTGCGTCGGTAATTTGTGCGTGGTGCTACACTGGTGGGCCGTATCCTTTAGCCTA
>JAFMDL010000024.1 GCA_017857255.1 Puniceicoccaceae bacterium
GTGGCGTGCGTGGCATCGCCGTGCAGGTAGATCGAGTTCCACCCGCCTTTGAGCGCATAAGTGGTGGTCTGCCACTGCGCGTGAGCGGCGGTGACGAAACAAAGCGAAATGAGCGCGAGGAATAAGGTTTTCATCGGACGGACAGGCGGTAAAATTCTTTAGCATCAGAGGCAGGCGTCAGGAATACGGGCACCTGCCCCACTCCCGAGGCGACATAGCTTGCCGCGGGGGTGTTTTGTGCGGATTGGGCGGCAAAGTTGACCCGCTGCCACTCTAGCATATCGCTGCTGCGTTCGATCGTGTAGGCCTTGCCGGTAATGGCGTAAAACTCCAGTCGTACGTTGCCGGCCAACTTCTCCTTGATCTCCAGGCCAAAGACTTCGGTCGCATCGCCGGCAAAGGTGCCAGCGATATACTCAAAGCCATCGCTCTGCCCGTCACCGTCAAAGTCGCCCTCGGCGGTAATCTGGCTCAAATCCCAAATCCCATCTGCATCGGGATACTGGCCGGCTTGATACAATTGCCATTGCTCCCACACGTCCGGCAAACCGTCGCCATCCGAGTCGCTCCCCAGGGTCAGGTCCAAGCGCGTGCGTTCCCCGCCACTGCCTGCCTGCAAAGTGCCCGAGACTTCGATCGGGTAAAAGGTCGAGCCGTTCATCTCCACCACCAGACTGAACAGCCCGCCCACTGAAACCGCTTTATCACTGTACAGTGCGGTACCGCTGCGCGTTTGATCCATGCGTACATTGAGCTCGTAGCTCTGGCCAATCCGATTAGCAGTGATCGGCGTGCGCCCGACCTCTACGCCCTCTTTGAGCAAGACCACAACAGCGCCCTCAGCAGTCAGCGTTTGCCCGATCTGGTCGCGCACCATCCCGTACAGCGTGTAATACGGCGCCGGCGGAAAGGCCAGCGCAGTCAGCGAACTCAGCAGGCTAACCAGAAGAATCAGTGACTTGTGCGTACGGTTCATTTGAGTTTTATCAGGGGAAGCAAACAATAATTAGGGCTTCGTTAGAAAAACACTTAGAAGTATTTAACTATTTTTTTACATCAGTTTATACGGAATTAAAAGCTTTTTTTGGGGGGGGGGCATTTGAGCCATGGACCGCAAAAGGAATGTCCACATTGATCCTGCATGGCGGTAAAGGAGGGCGAGTCGCCCTCCCTCCTTTCACATTAATCGACTAAGGCCGCTTTTTAAGGACAGCCTGCTTGGGAGACGACACGCTCCATCTAGGATGCAACGATCACTCCTCCCCTGGGCTCGGCCTCGCGAACAAAAATAGCAGCTGTCCGCTACGCTTTTTTCTTGTTCGCGCGACGCGCCTCTAAATGTACCATTAAAATACTGATATCCGCAGGGTTCACGCCGCTAATACGATTGGCCTGCCCTAGCGTACGAGGCATAATCTCAACCAACTTTTGCGCGCTTTCACTGCGCAGGCCCTTGACGTTGGCATAAATGAAGTCCTCTGGGATGCGGATGTGGTCGATATGCTTCATCTTCTCAATCTGCTTCTTCTCGCGCTCAAGGTAACCCTTAAACACCACTTGATAATATACCTCATCGCGTACCTCTTTAGATTCCGCTTTTAAATCGTCAGGAAAGTCTTCCTGCGAGTGAGAGCGACGTAGGTGCAGCGCATGGCTCTCCCCTGCCTTACGCTCGACTTCTAGGCGCTGCGTCCACTCCGCCACCTTGGAAGCCTTTGCCTTAATTCTTACTAATCGTTGGCTGTCAACGAGTTGCAATTTATTAATCTGGTCTAACAAACGAATTTCCGCACTCGGATGATTAAACAATAGCCGGTGCTCGGCACGGCTTGAGAACATTCGATAAGGCTCTTTGGTTCCTTTAGTGACCAGATCATCGATCAGCACCCCCAAATAAGCTTCGTGGCGCTGCAATACCAATGGTTGCCCACCACGTAGCTTCTGCACTGCGTTCACACCCGCAATTAATCCCTGCCCTGCCGCCTCCTCATACCCCGAAGTGCCATTAATCTGCCCAGCAAAGAATAGGTTCTCCACCTTCTTAGACTCAAGCGATGGGAACAACTGAGTCGGAGGCGCAAAATCGTACTCCACCGCATATGCAGGCCGCAGCATGTGGACCTTTTCAAGACCATCGATACTCCGCAACATATCCAACTGAACACTAAAAGGTAAGCTAGTTGAAAGGCCATTAATGTACCATTCGTTGGTATTACGCCCTTCTGGCTCAAGAAATAACATATGCCTTTCCTTATCGGCAAAGCGGACAAACTTATCTTCAATACTTGGGCAGTAGCGCGGTCCCGTGCCCTCAATTTGTCCCGAATACATCGGCGAAAGATGAAGATTGTCGGTCACTACCTGTCGCGTATTCGCTCCCGTGTAAGTCATCCAACAAGACACCTGATCTTTGCCAGGCAACCAACCAAGCTTTCTTTCGCCCGGATGTTCCACGTGGAACAACTCATGATCGGAATCAGAATCATCCACGTTAACATGTTCCACGTGGAACAAATCATCCACGCCTCGAGTATCGTAAAAAGCAAACAAGGTAGGATCAGGATCGCCCTGCTGCTCTTCGAGTTGGCTAAAGTCAATACTACTACCCAAAATACGGGCAGGAGTACCTGTTTTTAAGCGCTCAAGCTCAATGCCTGCCTCCAGAAAGGACCCAGAAAGCCCTTCGGCGGAAAAATCACCCATACGCCCGCCTTTATTGGTATTCTTGCCAACATGCATCAATCCGCGAAGAAATGTCCCTGTGGTGACGACTACCGTTTTGGCATAAAAATCGACGTCGAGGTTGGTGCGCACGCCCACAACTCGGCCACCTTCAAAGATAAGCCCCTGAACCATCGCCTGAAACAGATCTAAGTCGTCCTGTAACTCAATCACGTGCTTCATGCGGTATTGGTATGCCTTTTTGTCACACTGAGCGCGTGGCGCCTGTACTGCCGGCCCTTTTGAGGCATTCAGTAAACGAAACTGGATCGCAGTCGTATCCGTATTGATTGCCATCTCCCCACCAAGCGCATCGATCTCGCGGACCATATGTCCTTTAGCTTGACCGCCAATCGCAGGATTACAGCTCATTTGTGCGATTGTGTCTAAATTACCGGTCAACATTAGGGTATCCGCACCCATCCGTGCCGCTGCCAGAGCGGCTTCACAGCCAGCATGGCCAGCACCACATACAATCACGTCATAGGGTTGATTTGGCCCAAATTTAAGTCCACCACTCATTTTCCAATACAAAACTGTTTAAATAAACTATCAAGCATGCGCTCATTATCCACCTTACCCACGACCTTACCGATCGACTCAACCGCGTCTCGGAGGTCTGAGGCCACCAGCTCTGATTGGTCGTCTTCACGCATCTTATCGGCTGCAAGCTCAAGAGCATTAAGTGCTTCCATCAAGGCGCTGGCATGCCGCGCATTTACAACGACTCCATCGGCATTAGGTTGCTGCACTCCAGAATCAATCGATTCTGCCCACAACTGCCGAAATGCTTGCAGTCCCTCGTGAGTCTGCAGAGAAACTCGCACATGTTGGAACTCGGCCATAAAGTCGCCATGATCCTTTGCTATGGGTAAATCAATCTTGTTCTCAACCACAATGGTGTTCTTCACGGTCATTTGATCGAGCAGGGATTGCGGTAGGGGAGGGGAGGAGCCGGTCGCATCAAGAACTAGCAAAAAGAAGTCTGCAGTCTCCGCCTGCTCAATTGTGTGATTAATGCCAATTTGTTCAATCGCATCGCCCGCTTCATGCAAACCAGCGGTATCCAAAATTTCAATACGCCAAGGGCCTATCATTAAAAATGCCGAAATATAATCACGTGTTGTACCCGGGATATCACTCACAATGGAGCGATCTGATCCTGTGAGTGCATTGATCAAACTGCTTTTTCCAACGTTCGGCTCGCCCACAATGAGGGTTTTAATTCCCTCGTGTAGAAGTGATGTATATCGTTGTGTTTCAATAAGATCTGAAATATTTACAATCAGTTTTTGCAACTCAGCAGCAGGGCCATCTTGGTTCTCGCTAGGTAAATCCTCTTCCGGGAAATCTATATACGCTTCCAAGTGAGCCATCACGCTCAATAAGCGCTCTGTAAGCTCGCTCATTTTTCGGCCAACTGACCCGTGTAGCTGGCGCTGTGCGACTTCAATACTACGATCGGAACGTGCACGAATCAGATCAGAGACAGCTTCCGCTTGGCTCAAATCCATTTTTCCATTTAAGAAAGCAGTACGTGTAAATTCGCCCGGTTCGGCAGCGCGACAGCCTCGTTGAAATAGATCTGCGATAATCTTTTGGACTATTAGGGGGTTACCATGCGGCGCTATTTCGAGCATTGCTTCGCCTGTAAACGATTTACCATGTTCAAAGTAAGTGAACAGACAATCGTCGATAACCGAATGATTGACATCCGTATACTTGCCCAAATGAGCCACCCTTGAACTGAGTTCTTGCGAGCGACCTAATAATTCAGCTGAAAGCTTCGGGCATGCGGGTCCGCTCAGACGGATGACTGCGATAGCAGATTCTCCGGCGGGTGTTGAAAGAGCGACGATCGTATCACTTGCGGGCATAGTGAGGCAAAAGTCTCCACATATTGTGCTACGTCAAGGTGCATCTTAAGGCTTCTATTTCGGATTCTACGAAAGATCACATGGGGTAGGGGACTGTTAGCTGAAAATAAAGCACGCTAAAGTAAGCTAAAATAGTCATAAATCATTCTCTAGCCCGCCCAATTACTGACATTCAGCTATTATTTAATAAGCGAGATTTCATCGTACGAACGCATTTGATAGTTATCTCACAAATCTATGCTGATTATGGCTTTACAATCATCTTCTAAATTGAGTCGAGTAGGGTAGATTTTTGGAACAAACCTCCTCTAGAATTAGATGCTAATTTCTTTGTACCAATAAGACGCCAATAATCCTCCAACGATAAGTGCAAAAAAACGGGCATGAAAGTTAATCATGCCCGTCAGTGCGACGCGATACGTGCCACGTAAAAAGGTACGCCTATCCGCTTATTTAATCACTGTATCATTACTTCCAAAAGCAACACATCGCGGGAAAGGTACGCAGCAACTACTCGGCACCTTCAGTCTCGCCAGTCAATGACTCGCCGCCGCGGACATGTACTTTCGACATGATCAATTCTGTTAATTCATCTGCAAGTTCTGGATGATCTTTAATATGTTGTTTCGCTGCTTCACGACCTTGGCCGATCATCTCGCCCTTGTATGAAATCCATGAGCCTTTTTTCTCCAGCATTTTATGCTCTACTCCTAGATCAACCAAAGATCCGGAGTGCGAGATACCCTCATTGTACATGATGTCGAACTCAGTCTCGGTAAAAGGAGGTGCGACCTTGTTTTTGACCATTTTGATGCGCGTGCGATTACCCACGACCTTACCTGAAGACTCTTTAATTTGGCCTATTCGGCGAATATCCATGCGCACCGAAGCGAAGAACTTTAAGGCACGGCCACCGGGTTGAGTCTCTGGGCTACCAAACATCACGCCTATTTTCTCTCGAATCTGATTGGTAAACAGAACAATGCATTGGGATTTGCTAATAGCAGCTGTCAATCGACGCATCGCTTGACTCATCATACGCGCTTGAAGCCCAACCGTAGTATCACCCATTTGTCCATCGAGCTCATTCTTGGAAACCAACGCTGCGACAGAATCGACCACGATGATATCAACTGCACCCGAACGAATTAGGGTCTCGGTAATATTCAGCGCGTCTTCACCGCTTTCAGGTTGGGACACCATCAAATTCTGAAGGTCAACGCCAACAACTTTCGCATAACGAGGATCGAGCGCATGCTCGACATCGATGAAGACCGCATTACCCCCTTCTTTCTGTGCCTGGGCAATCGCACTTAAGCAAAAAGTCGTCTTTCCTGAGCTTTCAGGACCATAAATTTCGCAGATACGCCCGCGGGGCAACCCTCCAATGCCGAGTGCTAAATCGATCGCAATAGAGCCAGTCGAGATGCAATCGATTTCCATTTTAGTCGCCTCACCTAGGCGCATGATTGCACCATTACCGAATTGTTTGTTGATGCCTGAAATTGCTAGATCTAGGTTCTTGCGGTCAGCTTCGGGACTACGTTCTACTTTTTTAATTTGTGCTTTTGCGGACATATCGTATTGGATTAGAGGTTACGTGTGAATGTAAATTAGATTGAATGCCACTTGCTCCATGGCAAGTTTAAATGATAATTTGTTCACTATATTCGTAAAGTATGTAATTTGCCATAAAATCAGGTATTTTTAGCAAACTTACTGGAATCGACTTAAAATAGTTATCAACAACAATGATTTAAAAATAGCAGACCTAATTCGCAGTTACGAATGCGCTAGGCAATTAGTCCGCGGACACTGAACAAAAACAAACATTACTCAAAACGGAACAACTCAAATAAATCGCCTTAGACCAACTTTTCGAATAACTATGTCAAAAAAACAACAACTGCCACAAGTACCCGATGGGGTACGTTATGCGCGCTGGAGTGGCCATGCGCTTGGAGTGATCTTGATAGGCCTCACCCTGCTAATAGTGACCCGTGGGCTGGATGGGGTCTTCGATGGGATCAAGATCAGCTATTTTATTTTTTATAGTATTATTTTGAATCTGCCATTTCAAAGCATGACAGCTGCGCGCTGGAAATGGATGTACGGGCTCCTTTTGTTCTGCTCGATCGCTTTCGTATTTCTTATGGTGGTCTCCGTTCTTTTCAACTACATGGCTGCCGCCGATCAAGGCGAGCGTCTTGGTGTGCCCGGATTTGAAGGCACATTAATTTTTCTCGCGCTCTTACAAGTACCAGCGGTTCTTTTTCAGCGGAAGCCAGACCTAATTGATTAAATGAGTACCCACTACAAACATGTCATCTGGGACTGGAATGGCACACTACTCAATGACACTACGCTCTGTGTCGAAGTGCTCAATGGGCTAATGACGCGGCGGGGCAGGGCAGCGATCAGCAACGAAGAATATCGGCAAAATTTCGGATTTCCTGTCGTGCACTTTTACGACTATTTAGGCTTCGACACTGACGTAGATAGCTTCGAGCAAATAAGCCGTGAATTTATACAAGACTACGAAGCACGCTGGTTTCAGGAATGCCAACTGCACCCTGATGCAGTCTCCGTTTTGAGTGACCTGAGCGCAGGTGGCATGAGTCATTCTGTGCTCTCAGCCGCCAAGCAGGAAGCACTCAATGCTGGCATCGATCATTTCGGTATTCGCAAGCACTTCATAGGGTTAGTTGGTGCCGATAATATTTACGCCGAAGGCAAAATCGCACAAGGTCGCAACTGGGTGGAGCAACTCGACTGGAGGCCCGATGAGATCGTGCTCGTAGGTGATACCTTGCACGATTTCGAAGTTGCACAAGCGATTGGCGCTGGCTGCATTTTGCTTGGGCACGGGCACCATGCCTCTGACCGTCTAGTAGAGACAGGGGTTCCAATTGCACACTCGTTGCGCGAACTCGCTCAATTACTAAACACCAACGCAACGACTGACTAATCATGCGTTTCTTCTGAAATTACTTTGTGCGCTTGGTAGCGCTTAGTCTCGCGTTTAATGGATAATGCGCAAAGTATAGTAATGACTGTCCCCAGGGGAGGGACAATTCTCAGTCAATAAACGACACGCAGATGACTTAGAAGCAAAATACCATTGCCTCATATCTTTTGACCCAACTCTATACCGAAGTTATTTACTTCGAATGATTCACTCCAACGCGTTTTTGATGAACCTCACCTAGGAGCGTTCTCCGCAAACCGAGCCACTTTCTAATATTTTATGGACATTGCTATTGTCACAGGAGCTGAAACTCCACTCGGTCTTCGACTAATTGAAGATCTCATTCGCCAAGGTTGCCGCGTGCACGGTATTGGCAACAACTTCTCTAACGTCACATTTTCTGATCCGAATTTTGTCGCCCATGCAATCGACTTGAGTGACTTGTCAGCAGTTGCAAAAACTGTGGAAACGATCCTAGACCAGGAAAAAGCAATCCACATTTTAATCCACGCAATTGATGTGACTCCTGGAGCAGCTTTTGAGCAACTTCCGGTTGGTAATCTTGAAGCAATCTTAAAAGTTGGCCTGCTTGGTCCGATCATGCTCACACGGATAGCATTGCCAAATCTTCTACGCTTCCGTGGTCAATTGATTAATATCATTCCAGCCAACAAAAGCGGCCACAACCCAAGTGCAGTCAACGCTTTGATTGAAGGCGGCTTGCAGGCGATGAACGCGGCGTTGTTTGACCAAGCACGCGATGCTGGTCTACGCGTGACAAATCTCATTCTGCGCCAGAACACGGTGGATGATGATGCCGCATTCGCCGATAAACACCTGCAAACACACATCAACCCAGATCATGTCGCCCGCACAGTTGAGCGCCTCCTAGATCCAAACGAGCCTAATGTGCCGAACGAAATAACTCTCTACCCACGTATCAGTGCAGCAGCTCAGGAATCTCTACCAAAGACCACGCTCCCGATCGACCCTTACACTACAGTGGTACTCCCACCCAAGGAATACTTCCCACCCAAACAGGAGGCCATTGCGACTCGGAAAGCAGATCGTATTGAACGAACGATTCCTTACTCTGATGAGGAAATGGAAGAAAAGATTGCCTCAGCGATTGAAGACTTTGAATCGCACCCTGAGCGCTATCAGACTTCCCCAAAGCCGAAGAAAAAGACTCAACGAAAAGAGCGCAGTGGTCAGTCAACAGACTCAAAAGGCGCAGCCAAGCAGCCAGCTTCAAGTTCAAACAAAGCAGGCCAGGCTTCTAGTGAGCACGAGCAGTCAGATCAATCGAATCAATCTAAATCACGCCGTGGTCGCCGCCGCGGTGGCCGTAATCGTAACCCCAAAGGCAACGCGCCCGATCCACTTAAAGTCAACCAAGAGCCCACCACAGACACTACTGCGGCTAAGCCAGTTGAACAAGGCGACCAGGCGCAACGTTCGCGTCGTAACCGCAACCGCAAGCAAGTTGTTCGCCCCGAAGAAAAATACGCTACTTACGATAAAGTCACTGAATCGAAACCAAAGGCGACACAAGGCACTTTTCACCCCCGTGAAGTTGCGATTGAATCAGCCCCACTCAAACAAGCGATCAAGCCCTCCGCTTCAACAACAAACAAGCCTTCAGCAGCAAAGCCTAAACCCCTTGAACGCACCGCGGAAAGCCCAGTACCCAAAAAGAAGGCAGCTAAAAAGGTAACCAAGGCGGCTAGCTCGAAAAAGGTTGCTGTTAAAAAAGCAGCTAAAAAAACCAGTGCTAAAAAAGTGGCAAAAAAAACCGCCACTAAAAAAGCCACTAAAAGGGCAGCTAAAAAAGTGGCAAAAAAAGCAAAAATTGCTGACTAAAAGAGGCGGGGCGCTACCAGTTAAAGCCAACTGCGTTGAGAAACGCACTTGCAATAATTGTATGGCCAATTGCGTTGGGGTGCACGCGATCGGCGCAAAGTTGTGCGCTCTCGTTATGGGCTAACCATACATCGAAAGCAGCCTGCACATCGACAAAGCGTTGGCCTAACCGCTCAGCAATCACCCGCGATGCAGTGCCATAGAGATCCATCATCTCCCGCATCGGATCCCCTAAATTCGATTCCAAAAAAAACGGCGACATTACAATCACACCTTTTACCTCAGGCAGGGTGCGCTGGATCAATCGCTCTAACTTGGCACTGTAGGCTTCTAAACTCACTTGCTCCATACGTGGATTGTCAAAATGGCGCCACACATCATTGATACCGATCATTAACACCACCCAATCTGGCTGATGCGCCAAGACATCAGTGTCCCAACGCAATTCAAGATCCGTTACGCGATTACCAGAGATGCCTGTATTTAAAATACACATTTGCGCGTCAGGGTGATGGGCACTCAGTAAAGCTTGCACTTGAGCGACATAGCCCGAGCCAAGATCGATTCCATTGGCCTGATAGTCGCGACCACAGTCAGTAATGGAATCCCCAACAAAAAGCAGTTTAGTGGGTTTAGTAAACAACATCACTTCTGAAAATCTGAATTTTGACTATAATGCAAGTCAATGGATTAATCCACGCGCCAGTCACCATGCTCAATTCTCGTACCAGCAGTCTGTCTGAAAGTCGCCTCTGTCATCTCATAGGCCCAAACCTCACCAAGTGACACTCCAATTTGATCGAAGCATTCCACTCGTACCCTAGCATATTCATTGAGCTCCTCTGCTCGGTTCGGTTGATAACCTTCTAGCACATCCAATTGCTCAAAGTGTTCATCTCGCGGAATCGTTAATACATATCCATGCACCCAGCTATCACCGCGTATAAATAACCCAGGATAGCCAACATGCAGGTCGTACAGCTCGCCGTGAATCTTTGCTGGAATAGCCGTAGTCACTTTGCCCTCACAAAACTGAGGCCAGTAATGACCACCTGGTTTGAGGGTGCCATACACAAAGACTTTATGGGGGATAGATTTCATTGGCTTAAACTTTAATGAAGTAGATAGGGGTTAGGCCCCACCTGCCCCCAAGTTGCTGAACGATTGAATATAGGTCTCCACTAAAAACCCTCAAATTGGAATTAAAGCAATATGCAGAGATGACTGTGATGCTACTCAACCAAAAAAAGAGCCGCTGAAAATACAATGCCTATTTGTGACTGGTTTTAAATCACCAGTGAGAGGGTCATTGATCTCAAAAAAAATCCAGTATCTATCGCTTAATTTCGCACAGCGCCTCTGCGCAGGCTAAAGCATCATCAAGTGGCCAAGTCGCTTTTAAATTCTGTGCCTCTGCCATAGCTCCAGAATAGAGTAAAAAAATTGCAGTGCCTATACGCTGCGCCTCACGTTGGTCGACCAAAGATGCAGCCAATTCTACAAAAAATTTATGCTGCGCGCGTTTATATTGATCAATCAAATGAATGATATCTTCCTCGTCGTGACTGACAGACGCTGCCGTATTCGCAAACTGGCACCCCCGAAAATCATTCGACTCCATCCAACCACGCATGGAATAAAAATACTTACGTAAGCGGCGATCACGGTCTGCTGGATTATCAAGGAAGTTTTGGTGCATTATTTTCATGCGTTTTGACAGTCGCTCTAGCCATGCATAACCCAGCTCCGATTTAGAACTAAAATCTTGGTAAAAAGCTCCTTTCGACACGCCAGTCGCACCAATAATCTCTTCCAATCTGACCGCGCCATAACCACGAGTATGAAAAAATTCTCCCGCTTTTACTAGAATTCGTTCACGAACTGGTAAATTTGCCATAAATATATGTCAATCGACTCATAAGATAGGTCAAGTTTACGCCACCCAATGATTCTTTTTTAAACTTTTATTACAAATTGTCTGTCATATCGGAGGAATTCTAGGTTTACAATCCGCTCTCGCTCAACATTCTCCGCACTCCTCATGAATCGCGTCTACATCAAAACCTACGGGTGCCAAATGAACGAACGAGATTCCGAAGCAGTCGCCGCGATGCTTCGGGGGAAGGGGTATTCTATTGTTGATAACGAGCAGGAGGCTGACGTCGTCCTGCTAAATACCTGTAGTGTGCGTGACCAAGCCGAGCAAAAAGCCATCGGCAAGGCGGGTCACCTCGCCAAGCGTAAGCGCAAAGACCCTAATTTTATTATAGGTGTGATGGGTTGTATGGCGCAAAATCGTGGTAGCGAATTGCTGGATCGGTTGCCGGATCTCGATCTCATTATTGGCACGCAGAAATTTCACCGTGTACCCGATCATTTAAGCAATCTGATCGCCACGATGCAGGGGCAAGGACCACGACCACATTCAATCGTTGACCTCGAAGAGGAAGCAGACTCTCAAAACACGATTAAATCTCATACCAGCGATACTCTACAGGTCACCGCCTTCGTGAGTATCATGCAGGGCTGTAATATGAAGTGCTCTTATTGCATTGTACCAAAGACTCGCGGTGCTGAGCGCGCGCGACCGATGGGCGAGATTATTACAGAAATAAAAGAGTTAGCTGCCAATGGCACACGAGAAGTCACGCTGTTAGGACAAATTGTTAATCAATACGGCATTCGAGAGTTTCCTTTTGTAGATCAGAAAAGCCCATTCGTTCAGCTACTTGAAAAAGTTCACGAAATCGAAGGTATCGATCGCATTCGCTTTACCAGTCCACATCCTGTCGGTTTTAAAGATGACCTGATTGAATGTTACGGGCGCTTACCAAAACTGGTCGAATATCTGCATTTCCCAATGCAGAGTGGTAGCAATCGCATCCTCAAAGCGATGCGGCGCCCTTACAGTATCGAAAAATTCCGTGAAATAATTGGCAAGCTACGCACGGTACGCCCAGATATGTATATTTCCACTGATATTATCGTCGGATTTCCGGGTGAAACTGAAGCTGATTTCGAACTCACACGTCGGCACTTTGAAGAGATTGGTTTCGATATGGCCTATCTCTTCAAATACAGCGTTCGACCAGACACGACTGCCGAACCACTTGGAGACCCCGTCACTAAAGAGCAAAAAGAAGAACGAAATCAAATCTTGCTCGATATCTTAGCAAAGCAGTCACTTGCCCGTAACGAAACACTGATCGGGACCGTCGAACACGTGTTATTTGAAGGCCCAGCTAAGAAAGGAGACAATATGTTCCTTGGCCGCACCCCAGGCAATCGTGTCGTATTAGTCAAAGCGAGTCGGCGCCTGATTGGCCAAATTGTGCCAGTTCGCTTCAACCGAGCCACCGCTAGCACATTGTTTGGTGAACTGGTGCTTGAAGGAGTGGAAGCTGAACCAAAGCAGTCGGTTAGCACGACTGTTTAGGCCAAACAGTCACCCATGTGACTCATATAAATACCGCCTTTAAATGCGGTAAAATAACTCGCAACACGTGGATGAATGATCGGTAAGCCGGTTAAATCTCGCCATAAATTCGTCTGCGCAACATAAGTGCTTAAACCTCCGCTATCGTCCACTAATACGTGATACCACGGCTGATTTCGGGCTGGTTGCGTCTTATTTGCCTGGTACCAATTATTGCTAGCCGCACATTCCCTATCAATTCCTACAATAACACCTCTGTAGTGATACACTACTGATGCTTCACCACAAACCCGAAAGGAAAATAAACAGGTGATTGCACATTTCCTTCTAAATCTGAAAACCCTAATAACATTACGTAGTAGCTTACTTAACTACCTGTAACCCTCAACTGTTAGGGTCAAAAGCATCGAGGATAGATTCAATCGGTCGAATAGAAGCTGCGGGATAAAAACTATTAATCTTATGGATGACCTGCTGAATAACACCATCAGGGCAAGATGCACCTCCCGTTAGCAATATTCGCTTGGGCCGCGAGTCCATAGCCATAAAGGGTCGCACCACTTCAGTAATTTTAGGTGCCTCAGTTAAGTGGTATGGGAAGATATAATGTTGTATCTCACCCAAAGACAAAATGTTCGCCTCAGATTGGATGTAGTGTGCGTTTTCACCAAAACGCTTCTCGCAGACCCGATACAGCTGAAATGTGTTTGAACTATTTTTGCCACCTACAATCAACGCTACATCAACTGACTCCTCAACCGCTTTATATAGCGCATCCTGATTAACTTGGGTCGCATAGCAAAGAGTATCTCCTTTTCCTTTAGACCATAAATGCTCAGCTGCCTTGGCTTCACCGTAGCATTTAACGGTGAACTCTCGCAAAAATTCGATAATGCTCAGTGTCTCATTACGCAACAAGGTCGTCTGGTTCACGACAGCCAACTTTTGTAGGTCCTTTTCAGGGTCAAAATTCTTAGAATAAAGCCCCTTGAAGGATTTTTTAAACAGACGCCGTTTCTCTGCACCTTTAGCTTGAATCACTTCGGTTAAAAGGCGGGCGTGCTCTATATTTCGGATCATGAGCGCAGGACCGTAAGCGGAGCTGTTTGAGAAAGTCGCCTTAGTTTCCTCATGCTCTGATTTACCATGGATTATTACGGTAAACCCTTCTTGCGCGTAGCGACGAGCGGCCTTCCAAACCTTTTCAACTAGCATACAAGTCGCATCATTTTCACGAATACTTAACCCACGTCGTATCAATCGCACCTTATCTTCGTTAGTCGCCCCAAATGCAGGTATGATTACAATGTCATCGCTAGTTAAGTGATTCCACAAAGTATTGGGGTCTTGAATATCAGTTGCAACGCTCCCATCTAAACAAATTGGCAAACCCTTGTCGGTCTGCAAATAACGCAAACCACGAGCGAGCAAATCTTCATTTACGAATGGATTGTGAATCAACTCACTGAGCATGAAAACCCGTTTACCGGGATTTGCTGCAACGGTTTCATATGCTCGCTCAATTGCATTCTGAACACCCAAGCAAAATCCAAAATGACTTGGAATCACATAACTCACCGCGCCAAAATCCAAAACTGCTGGTACGCCCGATTTTTTTTCTTTTATGCGACGGACTGCTTTAATTGCACGACACAAATCACTTTGGTACAACGCTTCAGATTGCTGGTCTACGTAAATCTCACGATTGCGCTCTTTCGCGGTCCGAAACCGATATATATACTCAGTCTCACTGAAATCAAGGTATGGGATGCGAATCAACTCTGGCTCAATCGCTTGTAATACTTGAACTAGAATGGGAGAGAGAGTTAGCCGCCCTTCTGCAGATGCTGTTTCGAGCTCATCTATGCTGAAATACTGCTCATCTTCGAGTTGTGCAGCACTTTGCAACATACAGAAAATCCTCAAGTTTGATCGGCTATCACCCCCTTCGACCAACAAGTGTACTTTTCCTGTGACACCTTTAAATCGCTCAACTACCTCTACATCCACTCCCGTGCTCCGGTTACCCATATACGGGGGCTCTACGATGTTCCCTGCCGATCGACTCAACAATATTCGATTGCGATTATCAAAAATTAATAAAACCGAAACAGCATCTGCAGAAGTTTTCATACCTTAAAAGTCCGTATATTAACTACTTCCAATGAAAAGAAATCGGCTTTTCAATTTCTGGGTTGAGGCTGTGGTGTACTGGGCAATTTTTTGCCGCTAATTCAACTTTCCACTGCTGATCATCGGTTAATTCAATCGGTAGCCAAACATGGGTGGTTAATTTAGCAATCCGCCGCGGCAAGGTCGCTGACATTTCTTTCTCTACCTCGACACACATGCCACTGAGGTTCAAACCAATCGCCTCCATCTGCATTCCAACAATCGTAGCAATACAAGAACCGAGCGCTGATGCACATAAATCCGTCGGCGAAAAGCTCTCCCCTTTGCCATTATTATCGACCGGCGCATCTGTCTTAAAAGTCTTTCCCGACTTCTCATGCTTTAGTTCGCAGCGTAAACCGCCCTCATAGTTGATTTTTACTTTAACCATTTAACGAAGACATTGCCTGTACTCTGTACTGGGGTCAACTTTAGGTCACCAGTCTATGAAATGTATTCTGCGGTTGCACATAGTTCGATCACTTCTAATCTAAAGCGCTTTATATACACACAAATAGGCAAGCGATACACCATTATGTTTCAGGTTAATTTCAGCGAACAAAGCATGCACGAGCTAAACCAGCTCGATACACGCTCACAGATGCTTCTAGTTGAGGTAGTCAGTAGCCTGACTCAAGAGCAACTCGACCACCCAAACGAAGAGTTAGGTCGCTTTCACCGTGAAGGAAAAACCTACTATCGAGTACGCGCTGGCGAATTTCGTATTTATTTTGAGCAAGACAGCGATGCGCTGTTTGCACATTATATTCTTCATAAAAACACGCTTTCTGATTTTATCTTTCGGTTCAAACTACCTGTTACAGAAGAGTTTATGGTTGAACAACATGATTCCTTTTGGAAATACTTAGAGTCTATTCGTCATAAAGATGATACGGCTAAATAAAACGTCACTACTTAATGACAGAATCTGAGCAAAAGTCTTCGCATCAATATGCCGACTCCGGTGAAGCGAGTCACATCTATCTTCTTCCTAATAGCTTAACTGCTGGAAATCTTTTTTTTGGATTTCTCGCCATTATGCGCTGCATCGAGGCAAACTATGCCACCGATCCAACCATCATTAACGGGCACTTTACTCAAGCTGTTTGGTATATCTTTTTTGGTGTTCTTTGCGATGCCTTTGACGGCCGTGTCGCTCGCATGGGGGGTCGTGAATCACTGTTTGGCATCGAATTTGACTCTATTGCGGATGTTATTTCCTTTGGTGTCGCGCCTGCAATGATGATGATCTTTTTGATCCTCAAACCTACAGAGCAGTACGAAGGCGTGTTACCCGTAAGCCAATTAATTGGCTTCATTTACCTGTTATGCGCAGCTGTAAGGCTCGCTCGGTTTAACGTACTTACACATCCGATGCTCACGCCAGCCCAGCATTTAACCAATACTAAAGACTTTTTGGGCCTACCTGTTCCTGCTGCGGCTGGTATGATTGCTTCACTCGTCCTAGTTTACACTAGTTTTGAAAAACATGGCTATCAAATGCATGGCTTCGAGCTCCTGATGCCACCACTGATGCTCGCTATCGCGTTTTTAATGATTAGTAACATTCCATACCCTAGTTTTAAGGAAATCGATTGGCAGACGAGCACGCGCGTCCGCACTTTTATTTTACTCATCTTATCGCTCGGAGTAGCCTTTGTTTTTAAAGAATTATTCTTCGCTATCTTATCTTTTACCTACATCAGCTATGGCCCAGCCCGCTACTTGTACCGTATTTACCGGGCTAAAAAGCATTTAAACAGATAAAAGCTACCGATCGGTGAATAACTCGTTAACAACGGTGAAGTCAGTGTTAAATAAAAAAAGTTTCTTCAAATCATTCACCTATATACCAGACAATTCACTTTATAATTCACCGCAAATATCGACTCTAAACACCTACTAAACAATTACTTGTTGAGTTATTATACCTCATCCACACACCTATTAAGAAGAAGAGATTTATATATTAAAAAAGAGACTAATATATAAGCATTGCCAGTAACTCTAAAATCCCCGAAAAATTTAAACCATGAAGTTCAAGATCAACCAAGATCATTTTAGCAACGGCTTACAACAAGTACTCAATGTTGTCGGTTCGCGTGCCACGATGCCAATTCTCAGCAATGTGCTGATCGAAGCCGAGGAGGGTCACATTTCATTGACCACAACAAACCTCGACCTCGGCATTCGTTGCCGAATCAAAGCCGATGTATCTGAGCCAGGTGGCATTACTCTGCCTGTTCGCAAGTTGGCGACAATTGTTCGCGAATTACCTCAAAATGAAGTGTTCATTGAAACGAGCGACAATAACCAAGCAAAAATTACATCCGGCGGCTCCTTATTTAAGATAATGGGCATTAGCACCGAAGAGTTCCCACCACTTCCAACATTTGAAAATCGTCATGTCTTTGAGCTTTCTCAAACCGAGATAGTCAGCATGCTCAAAAGTGTATCCTACGGACAATCTAACGACGAAAACCGCTACATCCTCAATGGTGTTTATTTTAATTTTGCGGACGCAAAGCTTTCGCTTGTAGCCACTGATGGTCGTCGCCTTGCATTAACAGCACTTGATACAGAAATAAGTGAAGACAATGCAGGCAGCTTAATTTTGCCGGCTAAAACAGTCGCTGAGCTCGAGCGGTTGATGGGCAAGGGCGAAAAGGTGAAGATAGCCTTTAACGACCGTCAAGCAGCTTTTGAAATAAGCATCGATGATACCGGTGACACTGGGCTAGTAGATCATCTTTATTTGGTGTCTAAGATAGTTGAGGGCAATTACCCAAATTACCGTCAAGTCATACCTAAAGAAACAGAACATCGCGTAAAAATTGAACGAGAGTTAATGTTAGAGTGCGTACATCGTGCTGCACTGGTTACCAGCGATAAAAGTAATTCAGTGAAATTAAAAATGAGTAAAAATTTACTCGAGATTTCTGGTTCTAGTTCTGAGTTTGGCGAATCACACGAGTCTATGGCGATAGCCTATGATGGCCCTGAAGTTCAAGTAGCATTCAATCCACAATTTTTAATGGAGCCCCTGAAAGCACTCACTAAAGATGAAGTATTCTTTGAGTTTAAAGATGAACTAAGCCCTGGTCTATTTAAGACACTCGATAACTTCATCTGCGTGATCATGCCATTACGCTTGAACTAAAAGTACCAGGCACTCATTCCCGTGCCATAGTTTAACAATTTATTGCCGAGCGAGTGAGCTATAGTCTTACTCGCTCGCTTGTTTTTAAATGAGCAATCATGTAAAATTGGAACAAGTGTTTGGTCGCTGAGTTCAGAGATCTTTTAATTTTTACGACACAACCAGGACTCTTTTATCTATTTAAATATGTTCGATATTACATCATCGGCGTTTCAAACCGTATTATTTTGCGTCGCGGTTTTAACGATTGTATTGCACAAAATAGGAACCATTAAGGGAATTCCGGTATTTGTATTAGTCAGTCGCTGGTTACGCTGGTTACTTTTTGCGGGTTTATTTTGCTACTTTTTAAAGCGTTTAGAAATATCTTTCCGTCCGGATTGGGTGCATTTCGTTACAGGTATAGCGCTGTGGTTTATCGCGGAAACCGGTTACTACTGGATTGCAATTAAAGCGCTTAGCCAGAGCGAAATACCACTATTTCCTAATTTTAAAGTAAATGAAGATGGTGACGAGTGGCCTGCGGACCCACTGCTGATCAAATTAAGGGAATGGTTGCGAGAGCAGAAATTCAAACGCTTGAGTGCATTAAAGGCAGAATTGTTTGAAGGCACTTTCCTGCGAGCATCGATCTACGAAAGTGCCGATAAACTCACAAGATTACAAATTTTGTTCATACCAAAACGTAAAGGTGGAGCAACGGCATGCTATTCTTTAAGTACCAATGGAACAGACAATAACCGCATAATTACAGACAACTTACACCTGCCGTTTGGAGGTTATTATCCCGAAACGTGGAACATGTTGCGCAAACCTTTGATCGGTTCGCTTCACCGATTATTGAAATTGCATCAATTGCGGACCATTAAAAGTAGCATAGTAGCGACACCCTTTGATGACGAACCACTTGAAGAGTTGAATGACCAACAGCGGATATTAGAGCGCTTGAATCTAGAAACAGGGTTTTTAAATCCCCGCCATTTTCAAGATGAAGTGGGTAAGATATCCTATGACGGCCGTTACCGTCTGTGGAAAGAAATGTGGTTGCTTGCTTATTTAGGTAAGTCGGTTTGCTAGATTTTATCGATTAAATATAAGCGACAAGTCCCGCAGAGTTGACTGAAAAGCCATTATGAAAAAAACATTTCCTTTAGCAGTACCCAACAAGGCGCCTGAGCGCTTGGTTGAAGCGATTAAATTTGAACTACGTAAATATGTGAAGCGTGAGCGGAAGAAAAAGCTACCCGAGGGCGTGGATTTTTGGGATTTTGACTGTAGGGTAGGGACGAGCGTAAACGAAGGGACCCAACTGCATGTAGCAGAACTCAACGAAGCGGTGGATCACGCTTTGGCTGAAGGTTGGGATACCATCTACCTGGAAATACTTGCGAAACCTGGTATACGGACCAGCAAGGCATAGCAGTTGGCTTCCTACTGTCTATCGACCTTCTAACTGACCCTTTTAAGGATATAATGTACGATGGTTGCTAAAAAATACTGGAAGAGTAAATCGAAAAAAAGCCTCCCAGTTAAAGGAGGCCTTTTGAAAGCTTAGATACTAGAAACTTACATTTCTAGCTGCGGACGGTCAGCCTTGGGCCAGTCAATATGATAGAACTTACCGCGCTCCTCGTCGGTGCGTTCGTATGTGTGAGCACCGAAGTAGTCGCGTTGTGCTTGCAGCAAGTTTTGCGGAAGGCGAGCTGTACGGTAGCCGTCGTAGTAGGAGAGTGCTGAGCTGAAGGTTGGTATCGATACACCATGCTCTGCTGCTAAAGAAACAACTTTGCGCCAGCTTTTTTGCGCCTTGTTGATCGCACCAGTGAAATATGGGTCAAGTAGTAAATTAGCCAATTCAGGGTCACGCGCATAGGCCTCTGTGATTTTCTGTAAGAATGCAGCGCGAATGATGCAACCACCTCGGAAAATCTGCGCTATCTTACCAAAGTCCAGCGTCCAATTATATTCCTTTTGTGCCTCACGCATGAGCTGAAAGCCTTGTGCGTAGGAGCAGATCTTGGAGGCGTAAAGTGCCTCACGAATCGCTTCGACCATCTCGGCCTTGTTCCCGGTGAACTCGACATTCCCAGGGCCGCTTAGAATTTTTTCAGCTGCGACACGCTCATCTTTAACAGCTGAGAGGCAGCGAGCAAACACTGCTTCGGAAACAGTGGGAGCTGGAGTGCCCATATCAAGTGCGTTTACAGAGGTCCACTTGCCAGTGCCTTTTTGGCCTGCAGTATCCAGTACAATGTCAACAAATGGCTTACCTGTTACAGGGTCATTTTGCTTGAGAATGTCCGCCGTAATTTCGATTAAAAAGGAGTCAAGGTCACCCTTGTTCCACTCTGTAAAAATGTCTCCCATTTCGCTAGGTTTAAGACCAAGTACGTTCTGCATGAGATCGTAAGCCTCACAAATCATCTGCATGTCGCCGTATTCAATCCCATTGTGCACCATTTTTACATAATGGCCTGCACCGTCTGGCCCAATATAGGTGGTACAACTGAAGCCACCTTGAACTGGTTTACCAGGTTCTGCACCTTCGAGGGGTTTACCAGTGTCTGGGTCGACCTTGGCTGCGATTGCTTCCCAAATAGGTTTGAGGTGATCCCAGGCTTCCTCGGTGCCACCCGGCATGAGTGAAGGGCCGAAGCGCGCACCCTCTTCGCCACCAGAAACACCTGAACCGATGAATCGTAAACCAAGCGCGGAGAGTTCTTTTTCTCGACGGATAGTGTCGTCCCACTTCGCATTACCACCATCAATAATGATATCACCTTCCTCCATCAGTGGCACAAGGCTTTCGATCACCTTATCAGTTGCCCACCCTGCTTGCACTAAGATGATTACCTTGCGCGGACGCTTAAGTGAAGCGACAAAAGTCTCTAGCGTTTCACAACCCTCAAGGCCCCCAGGTGTGTTTGGGTTCGCTGCAACAAACGCTTCCATTTTGGAAGTCGTCCGGTTGTAAACGGAAATTTTGAAGCCGTGGTCGGCGACATTAAGAGCCAAGTTTTGGCCCATAACTGCAAGGCCAATAAGGCCGATTTCGGATGTAGCGTCTGACATAATTTGTGTCTTGGTTGAAAACATAGAGGAAATTTACTCTAGATGCTTAAGCAAGGATAGAGTCTAATGTGTCGCCAATAATAGTCATGTATTACACGAGGCGAATAGAAATCCCGACAATAGCTAACTAAAAGCCACAAGTGAAACTGTAAAATTGGTGAAGTACTTACGAAAATGCGCAAAAACCTTAAGCAAGCTGTCTAATTGAGTGAGTTAACAGACGAACCCTTTTTATTCACTTATTTCCACATTAGCGATTCTCAGTACGAATGCACCAGTGCGATTTAAATTAGTGGCTGATTGGGGCACTTTATATTTTGTATTGGCTAATCCTAGGGGGTACGCAGTTTTCAGTGGCGATTTATCGATTACCCTGTTTGTGGAACAATCACCGTGGAACAAACAACACCTATTATTTAAAGGTCTAAACGATGATATTCATCCAATTTAGTTAGTGGAACAATATACGTGGAACACTAAAAAAAGCTAAACCTAATTAATCATATACTAAGGCCTCGGGCGATTAAACCTAGCCCAACGTATAAGTTAAAAAGGAGATTACGCTCCGAGTACAATGAGACTGCCCATCAACCCCGCGACGCCACCGAAGATGACGTGGCCGACGAGGTGTAAGAGCCCTTCTTCAAGCGTGGCCTTGCGGTAGGCATCGATGGGGTGGCGTTCACTGGCAATAAACATTAGGCAATAGCTCATAATGAGTCCGTGAAAAAAACCAAACCCCATGCCTAAAAAAATAGCATAAGGAAAAACCAATGCGTTCATTGTGTTCATAATTAAAAAATAGACTGCGCCAAAGAATATACCAGCTAGGCCATGAATCCAGGTACCTACTACTGAGGCATTATCGACAGTGCCAGTGAAGTAGCTGCCCAGTGCCACAAGCATATCCACACGTTTACTATAGGCGCTGCTTACCTTGCGCATAAATAGGTTCATGGCGAATGCTCCAACTAAGCCGCACGCACAACCCAGTAGAATAATATTAATTAGATCCATAATGACTTATAAGATATGTTAGCATAGCTTATGGTTAAGTAAAATTAAGACAACGTAAAATGTGCTATGTCTCATTGCATCGCTTGAAAACTGCCAGGACTCCGCTTAGCAGGTCGCCATTGTCGCGCTTGGGGTGAATCATTACTTTTGTTTTTCGTGATATTTAAACCGCGGAGACTTTTTTCGTCATTGCAGGCAGGACTCAACTGTTGTCAGTTATTGGTGTTTCTGCGACGCATTAAAGAAATCATCCTCTGGTTATATGCATAAAATTCCTGATATCGCTCCATTTCGTGCCAAGCTTGAAAGCTTGGACGCGCAAATCGCTGAGCCCAATTTCTATTCTGATCAACGTCGTGCTGCTGAAGTCGGGCGAGAACACCAGCGCGTCAGCAATCTAATCGAGAAATTCGAAGCCTTCAATTCGGCGAATAAACAGATCGTCGAAAATGAGGCGATGGTTGCAGATAAGGAGATCGATGAAGATATTCGAGAAATGGCGGAAGAAGAGCTTGTTGAGCTTCGAGGTCAGATCGAAACCTTAGAAAACGAGGTGCTGCGCGCGATGATTCCACCCGATCCAACGGATAGTCGCAACTCCGTGATGGAAATTCGCGGCGGTGCGGGCGGTGATGAAGCCAACATTTTTGCAGGTGATCTGTTCCGGATGTATAGCCGTTACGCGGAACGTCGCGGTTGGAAGGTAGAAGTGATGAGTACCAGTTTGGCTGATACCGGCGGTTATCGTGAAATTATCTTCAATATGACAGGGGAAGATGCTTACAAATATTTGAAATTTGAAAGTGGTGTGCATCGTGTGCAGCGCGTGCCAGTAACGGAAACGCAAGGTCGGATCCACACTTCAACCGCGACGGTGGCGGTTTTACCAGAGGCGGAAGAAGTGGATATTGAAGTGCGACCACAAGACCTGGATATTGCCACCATGCGCGCTTCCGGTGCGGGAGGGCAGCACGTTAATACCACTGACTCTGCTGTGATGATGACCCACATCCCAACGGGGGTGACTGTGTATTGCGCAGATGAACGATCGCAGATTAAGAATCGTGCCAAAGCATTGACGGTGATGCGTTCTCGTTTGCTCAAGGCAAAGGAAGAGGAGGAGCACGCGAAATATGCAGCTGAGCGTAAGGGCCAAATCGGCACCGGCGACCGCTCTGAGCGCATCCGCACTTATAATTATCCACAAGGCCGTCTCACCGATCACCGTATTGGCCTGAGTCTTTCGCTGCCGTCGGTGATTGATGGCGATCTTCAGGATGTGATTGATGGTTTGCAGAATTTTGATTACGATGCCCGCATTCAGAATCTATTAAAGGCTCAGGTAGAGGGCTGAGAGATTTGAGAGCTGAAACCTGAGAGCTGAGACTTAAAAATGACCTCGAAACATTCTGTCTGTAATACGCGAAACCGTTTGTTTGTGGCGTCGTTGCTTGCAACGGCCAGCAGTTGGCTCAGGCCAATTATCTAAGAGGCAATTGCAAGCGCCACAGTTTATTGTAAGTCTACTTTTCTAAAAACGTATTATGCCACTGTTAACGATTCGCGAAATTAAAGAGCGAACAGAGGGTTTCTTCGAGTCCAAGGGCGTGCCGAATGCGCGACTCGATACGGATACGTTGATTGCGCACTCGCTTGGTATTAAGCGGCTGGAGTTGTACCTCGATTTGGATCGTCCCCTTACAGAGTCGCAACTCGCAGAGCTGCGCCCACTCGTAAAGCGACGAGCTGACCGTGAACCGATGCAATATATTATTGGTAGCGTCGATTTCTGCGATATGCTACTTAAGGTCGATGCGCGGGCCCTGATTCCACGCTATGAGACTGAAGAGTTGGTCGAACGTGTGAGTGAAGCACTATCAGTAGCGCCGAAGCAAATTTTAGATTTAGGCACAGGCAGTGGTGCGCTCGCGCTTGCACTGGCAAAGCGTTACCCTGAAGCCTCAGTGGACGCGGTAGATTTTAGTGCACCGGCACTCTCTTTAGCCAAAGAGAATGCAATCACACAGGAGCTAGCCGAACGGATTACCTTTCATGAGGGCAGCTGGTTTAATCCCCTGGAGGCAGGGGATGAACAATATGCTCTGATTATTTCAAACCCCCCCTACCTGACCACTGCAGAAATGACCACTGCGGAGCCAGAAGTCGTTGCTTATGAGCCGCATAGTGCGCTGGTATCTGGGGCCGATGGGCTCGATGATTTACACCTCATCTTTAAAGACGCCGCCGTGTACCTACAACGGGGAGGCTTGCTTGCCTTAGAGACTGGTATTGCCCAAACAGCTGCACTGGATGCCATGGCTGAAGGCGCAGGTTTACGAGGCCATTGTATCGAAGATTTGTCCGGCCGACCGCGCTTTTATTTTGCCCATAAGGATTAGTATGTCGCGAATGTTTTGCCCCTTAATTATATCGTTTAATGGGCTGGGGTGTTCCTAACGCTATGTTTGCGTTCGCCTATATAAAATACCGTCTACGTGCTCAATATCGCTAGCTCTGTCGCTTAAAGGCGACCGCTAGCCCCATCAGGGTAAGGTCTTCGACACATGTACATTTATCGGCCCAGTCGGTGGTCAGGTTGGAAATACTGCCCCCCGTGGAAAGGACAATAGGATCGGTTTCGCCGCGGGCTTTAAGTTCAGTCAAGACGCGGGCGAGGAGTGCTTCGAGCATGCCTGAAAATCCAATCGCCATGCCCAACTTCATGGCATGCACAGTGGACTTGCCGATGGCTCCCTCAACAGTCAGTAGATCTTTCTCGCTAAGCTCTGGTAAAAGTGCGGTTTGCTCGTGGAGGTAGCGAGTCATAATGGCAAGGCCAGGAGCGATAATGCCCCCTTCATAGCCAGCGCTTGAGATGATATCGAAGGTCACTGCAGTACCCATGTCGAGAATCACCGCAGGGGTGCCGTGGTATTCTTGAGCCGCGATGGCGTTTGCAATACGGTCTTCGCCTATCTCACTAGGGTTCGGATATTCGAGTTTAAGGCCATGGCAAGTTTCGTGTGTGAGGTGAAAAATGGGCAAACCGTATGGTTTCACACTGGCGACAAGGTTGACGTTAATCGTGGGCACAACAGAGCAAAATGAAATACCGGTGACTCCTTCAAGTAGTGGCTCGATCAGCGTCGCAAAGGCTTTGGATTCGCTGTCGCTAAAGCCGTCGGTCGGGAAGCGCCCAGTGTTGATGACGGTTTGGCCGTCTACAATTCCGTAGTGGCAGCTGGTATTGCCGACATCGATGCTTAAAATTTTCATTGTTTTATTTGTAGTGTGCGAGCTGGCTCGCGCCCGATTATTGTTGGGCTTATGCAGGCGCGAGCAAGCTCGCACGCCGTGTCGGCGGTGAATTACTTCTTCATAGTTACATCGCCCGCCCGCACTGCAATCGTGCTGCCGTTTGCTTGTGACAGAAGGAGAGCGCCAGACTCGTCAATTCCATTGGCGATGCCAGAAATTTCTTCGGCGCCCTGTAATACGGTAACAGATTTGCCATTGAGTGAGTTGAGTGGCGCCCAGGCTGCAGGCAGCGATTCAATTGTTTGATTGTGGATACAGGCTTCGTAGGCTTCGTTAACCGCGTGGAGCACATCAGCGGCGACTTTATTGATCGGCACTTCTTGGCCAGTTATTGCATAGAGGCTGGTGGCCGAATTGCGCAGGTCTTTTGGGAATTTAGATGGATTACTATTTAGATTAATACCAATGCCAAAGATAATGCTACGCATACTATCGGCATCCATCTTCGCTTCAGTCAGCATCCCGGCAAATTTACGCCCGTCGCAATGTAAGTCGTTGGGCCACTTAATCTGCAGCTTGGCTGTGGGGGTGAAGCGCTGCAATGCACGGCAGATAGTAATACCCGCCCAGAGAGTAAAGTGCTGCAGTTGCTGTGGTGGAATATTGGGCTCGAAAAGAACGGACAGATAAAGGTTGTCGGCAGAGGCGCTATACCATTCGCGACCGAGTCGGCCACGGCCTTGGGTCTGGCAACTCGAAGCAATCGCAAAGGGACTTTTGCGTCCGTACGTAATCTGTCGTTCTGCCTCGCTATTGGTACTGTCGATGACAGGAAAGTAGAGTGTCTCGATCGCGACGCCTGCTACTGCTAAGTAGTAGCGCAGGAGTGCGGGGTGAAGCACTTCGGGCTCTTTGCCCAGGCGGTAGCCGCGATTGCGGACAGCTTCGATTTCAAAGCCATGCTCACGTAGTTTTTCAAGTTTGCCGTGAATGGCAGGGCGTGAAATGCCGAGCTTTTCACCTAGTATGCTGCCTGAGACGAATGCATCAGGGGCATCGAGCAGTGTTTTAACGATGGTGAATGCATCCTCGCCACTCTGGGCTACTTTATAATCAGTTTCAGTACTCATCAACTTGAGTGATTTATTGCCAGTCTAGCCCGATGTCCTTCCAACGGCTTTGGTGGATGGGAGCACCTGTTGAGATAAAGTCCAGTCCGAGTGCGCTGAGAGTTGGCAGTGTGTCGACTTGAATGCCACCGCTGGCTTCAGTGCAAGCGCGACCACCAATCAGTTCGACCGCCGCTGTCAGATCTTCGTTGGAGAAATTATCCAATAAAATGATGTCTGCACCAGCTTCGAGCACGGGCTGAATTTGTTTGAGAGTATCCACTTCAACTTCGATGGCCAGCCCTTCGCATGCACTGCGAGCGAGGCTGACAGTTTCGGTAAGTCGATCACCACCAGTAGCTCCAGCGACTTCAAGGTGGTTGTCTTTGAGCATAACGCGATCGAATAACCCGATGCGGTGATTGTAACCACCGCCACAAGCAAAGGCATACTTTTGCAAAATACGATATCCAGGAAGGGTCTTGCGCGTATCAAGCAGCACAGTGTCACTTTGGCCGAGGGCATCGACGTAGCTGCGCGTTTCGGTCGCGATTCCCGCAAGGTGTTGTAGGAAGTTGAGAATGATACGCTCTGCTTGCAGTAGTGTGCTAGATGGCCCTGAGAGTTTGCCGATGGAGTCCCCTGCAGCTGCGTAGCCGCCGTCTTGCACGTGAGCTTCGAAGGTGCAGCCTTCACCATAGGTATCCAATACGAGTTGTACGAGGCCGAGGCCACAAACGACCATAGGCTCGCGGGCGGCGAGTTGGGCCTTGCCGGTCGCGCCTTCGGGCATCAGTGCAGTGGTGATGTCGCCCAACCGTTCTGGGCGAGTGGCAAGACCAGCTCCGGCGAGGTCTTCAATTTTAGCGAGGCCGACGAGCTGCCGTAGGTAGTCGGCGTCTAAATCTGACCACTTTAGTTGCGTGCGGAAGTCGGCTTGCGTGTATCTGCGTTCGGTGGACATATCTGAATGGATCGTGGGTTTAGGACTTTGACAGTCTTCGTGTACTGCGCCTAAAGACAATACGCTTTCTTCAATTGCTGTCAGTATGAGTACGATTGGCTTATGATTTTATCCGTAAACACAGCAGAACCAGTAGTTTTGGTAAAACATTCTCGCGCTCTGGAGCGCATTTGCTATCTAACTTTCTATGGTTTTGGAAATCTCTTTTGTAGTCGCGCTAACAGTTGGAGTGATAGCGCTCTTTTGGTTAATCGTGCGCAACTCGTCGGACAAGATTGTGCATCAATACCGCAAGATGGCCCAGCAACTCGAATTAAGCGTCACCGAACCCCAAGCTCGACTGGCTGGTTTTGTGCGCTCAGAGCCATTTATCCATGGGATCTATCGTCATCGCGAAATGTCGATTTCAGTACCGGCTAAAGGTCTGCAAAATACGCGTCAAATCGAGACCGTGGTGAAAATGAAGGTGAACTCAGGGACTTTCACTTGGCAGGTGACTTCGACTGGGCTCATGGGACGGTTGCGTCAGCGAGATAGTGGCACCAAGTCCCGCTGGAATAGTGGTGACCCAGCATTTGATGCAATGGTTGATGTTCGCACTAGTGACGAGGGGCGCTTTGGTCGTATTTTTGATGAAGCGCGTCGAACCGTTGTGGTCAATATACTAAGGGGCTCTAAAGGGTCGATTAAGTTACGTGGGGATGTATTGTCATTTGAGGAGTTTGGTTTGATCGCGGATGACCCAACTCGAGAGCGTTACATGGAAATCACTGAACTCCTGTGCCAGTTGGCGGAAGTGGTTGAAGGCTGCTAATTGCGGAGTTCTGGGCATCCCTCGATGCCATGCCGGTGTGTTTAAGATATTTTCTCAAAAAATTCTGATACAATATACAATTCACACTGTCTGAATTATGATGAATAAAGTACCCTGTTTTCTTTGCGCATTTGTTTACGTAACCGCGTTACTAGCTGAACCAGCGATTACTGTCTATAATGAGAACTTCGGTGTCGTTCGAGAAAGCATCTCTCTCGACCTAAAAAAGGGACTGAGTCATGTGAGCTACAATGGTGTCACTGCTCAACTTGAGCCTGAGTCAGTCATTTTACGCGATCCCAGTGGTGGGGTGGCTCTCCGTGTTACTGAGCAGAGTTATCGGGGCGATCCCATTGATCAGCAGCGCTTGTTGCAGATGTTTGAGGGGCAAACGATTGATTTTTATAAGTCAGTCGACGGCAAGGAAGTCGTGTTGCAGGGGAAAATTATTCGTGCGCCCTCAGTGGTGACGACCATGAATCAATATGGGCAACGGCAGCAACGTACCCTAGAGCCGATTATCGAAGTGGATGGGCGATTACTTGCACAATTACCTGGGATTCCGCTCTTTCCTAGCTTGGGAGATGATTCGGTACTCCAACCAACACTCGCATGGCAGCTGTTCTCTAATCAAGACGCGAAAGTCGATGCGCAGCTAAGTTATTTGACCAATGGGATGTCTTGGAAGTCAGACTATAATCTAGTGCTGCCGCAGCAGGGTGACGCCGTGACACTGACTGGTTGGGTATCGATCGAAAACAACACCGGCAAAACCTTTGAGGATGCCAAGATCAAGCTGATCGCTGGCGATGTGAACAAGGTGGAGCCTCCACAACTAGCACGACGCGAGAAAGTCTATGCGATGGCTATGGCAGATAGCGCCGTCGCGCCTCAAGTTGAAGAGAAGAAGTTCGACGAATTCCACATGTATGCGCTACCACTAGCGACGACGCTACGCGATCGTGAAACCAAGCAAGTCGAGTTTGTTCGTGCTGAGGGCGTGCAGACCAATAAGCTGTTTGTGTATGAAGGCTCCACCGGACGTTATTTAGGTGGGCGAAATATGAATGAAGGATACGGTCAAAATTCGCGGCCGGATGTTGCGATTTATCGCGAGCTGGAGAATCGGGATGAAAACGGTCTCGGCATGCCGCTACCAGCTGGGCGGATGCGTTTCTACCGTATGGATGATGATGGTCAGCTCGAATTTACTGGGGAAAATACCATCGACCACACACCAAAGAACGAGACGATTCGGGTGTATTTAGGCAATGCGTTCGATATCGTGGGCGAACGTACTCGCATGAACTTTTACAAGCACCCTAGCCAGAATTTAATACGTGAGACCTTTGAGGTCGAGATTCGCAACCGTAGCGAAGCGACAGTTGCGGTACAAGTGGTTGAACATCTATACCGCTGGTCAAATTGGGAGATTCAGAAGCCCAGCCACAAATTTGATAAGACTGATTCGCAAACGATCGAATTTCTGCTCACCGTGAAGCCAGATGGCATCCAGAAAGTCAGTTATACTGTGGAGTATACTTGGTAGTATTTAATTGTTCCACAAAAATGTTCCACGAGTTCTTGTGGTGGGTGAAATGTCGTTTTAAGGCCTATAAATAAAGCAAAATTAATGTTCCAC
>JAFMDL010000081.1 GCA_017857255.1 Puniceicoccaceae bacterium
AGGCGCTGACTTCGATTCTGACTCTGCAGGTGCTGGTTCTGGATCATCCGAAGACCATACAACTCCAGGCTTACTAGCACTTCCGTTAGGCACTTCAGACGGCACAAATTCATCAGACTCGCGTGGCTGGGACTGCGTAGCAGAAGGACTAGCTGGGGCCTTTGCGGCAGATGCAGCCATAAACATATCCGACTGTGCAGGTGCCGCTATTGCACGAGTCGTCGTTTTTTTGGCTACCTTTTTCGCCCCTTTTTTAGCCGCTTTTTTGGTTACAGTTTTTTTCGCCGCACGCTTCCGCGCTGGCTTTGGAGCATCCTCAGAGGATGTGGTCTCATTGACCAAGAATTTGGATTCGTCTTCAGAACTCATGACTAATAAATTGGCACTCGGTGCGGGGTCTTAGGTAAATTTAGTATCGTTGAGCCTTACGCCTACATGCAGTACGGCCTCATACGTTCAGATCTGTGCGATTAATCGCTTCGTTTGTAGTTTTAAAAATTCAAGGCTGCCAGCGTTAGAGATCACGCAGTCAGCTCTTCGTGTCTTTTCTTCGATAGGCATCTGGGCATTGCGACGCTGCTCAATCTCTTCCTGCGTGTATCCCCGGTGCACCATACGGCGCTCGACAATTTCAGGGGCACTCGTAACACACACAATCAAATCAAACTCGGTTTCAAGCCTTTTTTCAAATAGTAGCGGAATCTCAACCAACCAGTTACGGGCCGGGAACTGCTGAATCGCCAGCTTCCAGGACTGTCGTACTTTCGGATGCAGCAAGTCTTCTAACCAAGAAAGCTCGGCTTTTTCTGTAAACACTAGGGCAGCAATCGCCTTTCGGTCGACGGCCCCATCTGCAGTAAAAACCACATTTCCCCAGCGCTCTCGGAGTGCTGCGTGCACCTGCGTATCGCCAGCAAGCATCCCACGGACAATCTCATCCGTTCTAATGGTGTGCCAACCAGCCTCTGCAAATAACTGCTCTACAGTCGATTTACCGCAACCCATTCCACCTGTAAGCCCTATTTTCAAAATTTTATACTCGTAGATGATTAATATAACTAACGCATTAAAAAAGAGTGACACTCGTGCAAAGTTGTTCGACATTCGGAGCCAAGCGAGAATACTGAAATATGCTAGGAATCACACAATCCGCAGCCTTGGTTGGGGTCGAAGCCCACCCTGTACAGATAGAAGTTAATACAGGAGAAGTTGGCGAACTCAAATTTATTTTAGTCGGACTACCCGATGCTGCCGTCAAAGAGTCACAAGACCGCGTCTTCTCGGCCATGGCCAACAGCGGCTTTCGCACTCCAGCCACTCGTACCACCATCAACCTCGCGCCTGGCGGGCTGCGTAAGGAAGGTCCTGCTTACGATCTGCCAATTGCGCTCGCAATCCTTGCTTCAATGAAAAAGTGCGAAGAAGTTGAATTGGATCATTTTCTCATCGCTGGCGAGCTTAGCCTCAGCGGCAAGACTCGCCCAGTTAAAGGAACTCTCGCCATGGCTATGCTAGCCAAAAAGCTGGGAAAAAAAGGCCTAATCGTGCCGGTGGAATCTGCCGACGAGGCGGCGCTCGTTGAAGGTGTGGCGATCTTTCCCGTTAGCAGCCTCGACCACGCTGTGCGCTTCCTCAATGCCGAGTGCGAAATACTCCCAGCTAAATCACGTGAGAGCTGCTACTTTAAGAACCCACCCGAAGCCCAGCGCATCGATTTCAGTGAAGTGAAGGGGCAGCACGCGGTGCGCCGCGCCGTTGAAATTGCTGTGAGCGGCGGTCACAACGTCTTAATCATTGGCTCCCCAGGTTCTGGGAAATCGATGATCGCCAAGCGTATACCCACAATAATGCCGCGCCCCAGCATGGATGAATTTTTAGAGATTCTAAGTATTCAGTCTGCGGCTGGAACCACACTCTCCGCCAGCAATCGCTATTTTCAAAGACCATTTCGCGCACCGCATCACACGATCTCAGATGTGGGCCTTCTGGGCGGTGGTACCATTCCTGGCCCTGGCGAAATCTCTCTGGCGCACAACGGCGTACTCTTTTTGGATGAATTACCAGAATTCAAGCGGTCCGCCTTGGAAGTACTACGCCAACCGCTCGAGGATGGCAACGTCACCATCTCGCGCAGTGCAGGTCAAATCAACCTGCCCTGCTCCGTCATGATGGTGTGCGCAATGAATCCCTGCCCCTGCGGTTACACTGGCGATCAATCCCGTGAGTGCCGCTGTTCGGTGCCACAGATTCAACGCTACCGCTCTAAAATCAGCGGTCCACTTCTCGACCGCATCGACATTCATATCGAAGCACCCTCGTTGCGCATTGATGAACTTCGTAGCACTAAGACAGGCGATAGTTCGGCGAACATGCGTACACGTTGCGAAACCGCACGAGCGCTTCAAATAACACGCTTTGCTGAAAATTCAGACACTGCCACACGCTGCAATGCACGCATGTCACACTCGGAAATACGGACACACTGTACAATCAATGCAGAGCAAGGCGACCTTTTGCAGCAGGCCATGGAGCAACTCGCCCTCTCAGCTCGCGCTTATGATCGGATCTTAAAAGTAGCGCGCACGATTGCGGACCTCGCAGGTGAGGCACAAATCGGCACCCCCCATTTACTCGAAGCCATACAATACCGCAGCCTAGACAGAAATTTGTTCTACTGATTCAGCCCATTGCCACATGCCTGATTCAAATAAAAACTGAATAAATTTCACCTGAATGCACATAACGTCTTGCACTTCCTGAATCTTAACCTAGGAAAAAAGGTTCACCAAACTACTGGAGAGATGGCAGAGTGGCCGAATGCGGTAGTCTTGAAAACTATTGAGCCGAAAGGTTCCGGGGGTTCGAATCCCTCTCTCTCCGCCATCTGCATACCTCATGAAAACAGTAGCCATTATTGAAGATCAGACTGCCGTGCGCGAAATGCTCAGCCAGGCAATTCTTAACGACGATCACTATGACGTTGTCATCGAAAGTGGTGACGGCCTCAACGGTTGTGAACAGTGTATCCAGCTAAAGCCAGAATTCGTTATCCTTGACGTTATGTTGCCGAATCTAAACGGCACGGAAGTGCTGCGCCGATTCGCAAAAGAAATTCCCGACACACGCGTACTCATCTTTTCTGGCTACCAAACACCAGGCTTGATCCGTCAACTGTTGCAAGCCGGCGCACATGGATTTGTAGAAAAATCAGCCCCACTTTCTGAGCTACAAAAAGGCATCGAAATCGTAGCCAGTGGAGGGAGCTATTTTGGCCCCGAGGTCGCCTCACTCTTGCGCGACGCCATGGCTGACCCGAAATCAAATGAATCGGGTATTAGTATTTTAACCAAGCGCGAACGCGAAATTCTGCAACTCATCGCCGAAAGTCATAGTACGCGCGCCATCGCAGAAAAACTCAGTATCAGCGTAAAAACTGCTGAAAATCACCGCACTAATTTAATGCGAAAGCTCGATCTGCATGATGTCGCAAGCCTAACCCGCTATGCGATCAATAATGGCCTGATCGTGATGGGCGGCAGTTAGTCGATCGATTCGTACTCTACCAGTGCCGCATTCAATCGGTCGGTTAACATATCGACCAACAATGGATGCATGTGCAGTAACGGCGTGCGCACCGCAGATTTTAATACCTGACGCTGTATCAGGTTATCACAAATTTCTGCCACATCTCCAGCGGCTCCAGCATGGCGACCAGGCAATAGGAAAAACAGCGCAACAATGACATCCGCGGCAGTCCAACCTGCTAACTGATCGACACGCTCAAGTAAGGGCTCATTAAAATCGTACTCTGGCCCCTCGCGCCGTTCCATCGAGCAGGCAGCCACCGCTGCGACCTCACCATCGAGCAACTGCGCCAGCTGGCGCGCCACTGCATTTCTGACTCGATTCACTTCCTCCGCAGGTGTGCCATGATCGACCAGCGCCACCCTTGGCTGCAGACAGTCGGTCTGCTGAATTGTTTGCCGCACATGCGCCGCCAGCATTTCTGCAAGACGTGGGTCTGGACTATCGGCATCTGCGCCTGCCAGCGTCTCAGCGACGACGATCGTCACATCAGGCGCCAATTCGCGTGCCCCAGCAATCAGTTCAGGCAAATATTCTGAAATCGCACGACTCGGTCCCAAAAACATAGGCACCAAAATAAACGCCCGCTCCCCGGCCTCAATGTAGCGGCGCAAGGTCGGCCTCACCACCTTAGCAGGCTCGCCCGCTAGATCCGCCACAGGGACTTTGCTAGAGTGTAACAGACTCACTGGCTCAACCGTCCGCCCCACTTGCTTGGATAACTGAGCCGCGATGCCACGCAGCGCTAGCACCGCGTCCGCTCGCAGGGAACCATTATCAACTAAGAAAATACGTACAGAAGATGTCATAATAAAAACAGTAACATGACTGCAAAGGAGAATTAATCCAACCAAGCAAAGGAAAAAGTTTGCGCGTTTCAAATCATCCTACCAATTTCTTGAGTCATGTTTAAGTTGCTTCGAATTTCTCTGCCTATAATTTTAGCTGTCTTCGCCTTCACTGGTTGCCGGACTCAACCACCGACCCCCATCTCCGACGGCGGGCTAAGTGGCTATGATAGTGACGGTATTATTCCGGGCATGGACTCCGACTGGAGCACCGCAGATGGGCTTGAGCCCCGCGATGACGATGCTGCCATCAATGCCGAAGATAATACCTACAATGGTCGACCAATGGTGCGCGGTGTTCTACAAAATGTATACTTTGGTTTCGACGAATTTTCAATCTCCGCGACCGAACGCTTTAAGTTGCAAGCCGCTGCCGATCACCTCGCAGCCAACCCAAGCGATGGCCTGTTAATTGAAGGTTACTGCGACTACTACGGCACCGAAGACTATAATTTGGCACTCGGTGATCGTCGCGCTAACAGCGCTCGCGACTACCTCGCGACACTTGGCGCCGATACCAACACGGTTGACACGCTCTCAAAAGGCGGCCTCGAAGCAACCGCTGGCATCTCTAAATCTGAGTCCGGAAAAGATCGTCGCGTAGAGTTAATTATCCTCAAATAAGCGTACCCATTTAACACACTTTAAAGGCCGTTCATCTGAACGGCCTTTTTTGTGTCCTGCCGCAACGATCATCCTATTGACGGCGGCAACAGCTAGGCTAACATCGTACACCATATAAGTTGCAGAAAAATACACCCAGCCAGCCTCACCCACTTACCAATAGTCAGTCTCCACGCGCATGACCAAACCAAACAGCAACACACTAGGCACTCCCGAATGGTCTGAGTTTGGTCAGGGCTTATGTTGCGGTAGTGGCATTGGCGAACTGATGGACGACTTAGGCCACGCCCTTGGAGCGGGCGGCGATCACATTCACATGCTTGGCGGGGGACAACCAGCTCACATCCCCGAGATGGATGCCCTCTGGCGTCAACGAATTGAAGCCATCGCAGCCACTCCGGGCGAATTAGAGCATATGCTTGGCAATTATGAGCCACCAGCTGGTAGCACCCACTTTCGCCAAGCCATTGCACGCCTATTCAGCCAGGAGTTCGGCTGGGATTTGAGTGCTGAGAACATCGCCATTACAATGGGCGGCCAAACCGCATTCTTCTCCTTGTTCAATGCACTTGCGGGACGCTTCAGCGATGGGCGACAAAAGAAAATCCTGCTGCCACTCGTGCCCGAATATATCGGCTATGCCGATCAATCCGTCAGCGGTTCTATGTTTCGCAGCGTCAAGCCCCGCATCGAACACACTGGAAAACATGAATTTAAATACCGCGTCGACTTTGATAATTTAGAAGTGACTGACGACATCGCCGCAATCTGCGTCTCTCGCCCAACTAACCCGACTGGCAATGTTTTAACTGACGACGAAATTAATCGCCTAGCAGCGCTCGCTAAAGCCCACGACATTCCACTGATCATTGACAATGCCTATGGCGCTCCCTTCCCGAACGTCATCTTTACCGAAGCAAAACCAATCTGGAATGAGCACATCATTCTCACGCTCAGTCTCTCCAAACTTGGCCTCCCCGGCACCCGCACCGGCATCGTCATCGCAACTCCAGAAATAACAAAAGCCATTGCATCCATGACCTCGATCATGGGCTTGGCGAATACCAATACTGGTCAGGCAATCGTGCAACCCCTAGTCGAGAGTGGTGCAATCCTCCGCCTCAGCAATGAAGTGGTACAGCCCTTTTACCGTGAAAAATCCGTACAGGCACAAGCTTGGGTGAAACAATATTTCGACCCGCAGCTCAATTACCACATTCACCGTAGCGAAGGCGCACTCTTTTTATGGGCATGGTTCGAAGGCCTGCCGATTAGCTCCCACGAACTCTACGAACGCCTCAAAGCGCGCCATGTTCTCATCGTCCCAGGCAGCTATTTCTTCTTCGGCCAAGATGACTCTGATTGGAAGCACCGTGACGAATGTATCCGGATCAACTTCACCATGCCCGCAGAGGACGTTGAAACTGGCATTCGCATCATCGGCGAAGAAGTCTCAATAGCCTACGCTAAAAAGTAAAGCTGCGGCGTGAGAGCCTCCGCTTTCGCTGCGCTCAAGCGGAAGCTGGTGGGCCCGGTGGGGTTCGAACCCACGACCAAGGGATTATGAGTC
>JAFMDL010000082.1 GCA_017857255.1 Puniceicoccaceae bacterium
TTTCTTTTTCGCAGGTTTTTTCACTGCCTTTTTAGGGGCAGCCTTTTTAGGAGCTGCCTTCTTCTTAGCAGGTTTTTTTGCGACTTTTTTAGGTGTAGCCTTTTTAGGTGCTACCTTCTTCTTAACAGCCTTTTTGACTGGTGCTTTTTTAGCGACTTTTTTGGCCACTTTTTTCTTAGTAGTTTTTTTCTTAGGCATAGTTTGTTTGAGGTTAAAGTCCGATAATTCGGTGGGTAGAGATTCAAGGGCGGCACGCAACAACTCACCGACACTTACTTTTTTCTGCTTGCTAATACGTACAAGACGACGGCGAAGATCAGAGGATAAACGGACAGAGATCTGCCTGTGTGCGGTACTTTTTAAGTCCACATTTGAAGAATCAAAAACGCTGACTGCATAGCGAACAAGTTCGCTAAGAGAACGTGCTCCGACTTTTTTTTGTACCCGCTTGAGATTATCAAGTAGGTCTTGTTGTAGGTCGAAAGTTAAGGGGCTTGTGTTTTCGCTACTCATAATTACGTCTTGGCGACGATCAAGAAAATGTGAAATGTAGTAACAATGTCAATACAATAGATTTACACAACTTTCATTAAGAAAAGCTTCGTTAAAAAAACTTACAAAATATCAAATAATTCTGCCGGAATTTCGGGCAGTGCGACATTACTATTTGGATTAAAAACTTCTGGATTCAACACTATTTCAATGCTCGCAGCTTTCACCTTAAAATCAGTCGCACCCTTACTATGCAGGTCTTTAAGCTGTATAGTCTTTACTATATATTGCCCTTGAACTTTTTTTAAACCACGCACGGTAAAGCTCGAGTAAGGTACTGCATCTTCGCCCAGGACTTCTACTTTCAACATAGCAAAATAAGTATCGTCTAATGCAA
The DNA here is from genome assembly GCA_017857255.1 of Puniceicoccaceae bacterium. GTDB lineage: Bacteria > Verrucomicrobiota > Verrucomicrobiia > Opitutales > Coraliomargaritaceae > Lentimonas. The sequence continues at coordinate 890 of JAFMDL010000082.1, forward strand.
TACGGACTGCAGTAATCCCATTTAATTTTGCTAAAGAACCCTCAGGCGGTTGCATTAAAAACTGCTGCCCGATACGAGACAAAACACGCGACGGTCCCTCATAAATATAGTTCTGCCAGAATACAAACGGCATCTGTAAATCAAACGGTGTGTATAGTACGCCATCAAAAATCGGCTCAAACAACGCACCATCTTCGATACGAACAAATGGTGCTTTAGCTTGCCGACGAATCCACACTGCAGAGTCGACTCCATTCTGCACGATCAACTCAACTGGCGGAAGCTCCATGCTGACCTCGTCGCCAACACTGCGAGGATACAATATGAAACGGCTCACTGGGCCACGATCATTCCAGGAACCATACAATATCCCATTATATCGAATGGTGTCTCCCCGCCGCGGCTTGTGCTCTAACTGAAACTTAAAACAAAAATCACCAGCCAAACGTTGCGCACGAAACGATGCCATGCGTTTTGCCCCCTCCTCTGCATCAATTGATTCCATAATGCCATGCCCCTGATTGTTCTTCAAAGCGACTCGTTGAGCCTGAAGCGTGGAAGATAAGCAGACACAAAAAAGGCCAGCTACGGCAAAACCGAGGACAGCTGACCTTAATCTGTAGAAAATTTTGAGGGTCTTAATAGAACGCATTAATTTGAAATTGGCACAGCCTCTGCATTCACCTCAAGTGCCGGTACATCAGACTCAACAACAGCTTCGACTGTTCCATCTTCAACTTTGACCCCTGCAACGATCTCTTCCACCGCTGCTGCGATCTCATCTGTAGCAGCTGGCGCAGTCTCTTCAACCACGACTTCAGCACTAATCAAATCACCAGCACTAACAATCTTTAGCTTATCAGCTGCGGCAGATTGATACAGTAGGAACAGGCCCAGAGCGACCATAAAGAAAGCGATAATACCATAGATCGTTCCCTTAGTCAGAATGTTATTGGTATCCGAACCGAATGCAGACTCAGCGGCACCGCCACCAAGAGCGGCGCCCATACCTCCACTTTGGCTAGTGCGCTGCATCAATACGAGCAAGACAACGAAAGCAGAAATAAGAATAAGGACTAGAGTGAGAAGGCTAATTAGTAATGCGCTCATATAATATCGCGAATGAAAATTGGAAAAACGTGGTAAAATGCCCAGTGAGCTCGCGAGTTCAAGCGATAAATTCACTGGGCTAACACTGTATGAGTACAAAATCGCCGCAACACAACCGCAATACTTAGACTGAATCATGAAATTTCGCTTTGACAGATTCGTACGACTGGCTTGTGTGTTTTGGAAATGGAAAACGCACCCTACCAGAAATTACTGACTAAAGGACACATCGCGCTTGGAGCCATCCTTACACTTGGAGTCTTCGTACTGATGTCGTACCTACTGCTGCCATTCACATTTTCAACAGATCCAACTGTTGCACAAATTCAGGCATGCTTCACCGCAATTCCAATCAGCGCAACCTTCTGGTTCGCATGCCACATGTTCATGATCGTACTAATCGACCAACGCAAACGCAGCAAAAACGCTAAATAAACAAGCGTCCGAAAATTTTTTATAAAAAGCCGCATTCAGTATAAGAATGCGGCTTTTTTATGGCCATTAGCCAGCAGCAAGCTGATTCAATCACGCGGAATCGATACGTCCTGCCAGATAGTCTACTCAGCCTTCAACTGAGCCGCGGCGCGCCGTTTCTCAATGCCTGATCCGACCAGAAGTGCCAATTCGTAGAGTCCGTAAAGGATACCAGTAGTTAGTGGTAGCGACAAGAAATCACCGCCAGGAGTTAACAATGCAGCAAAGATCATCGTCCCGACAAACACTGCTCGACGAATTGCCTGCAGCTTCACCACAGCCAACACCTGAATATAAATCAAAATAACAATAATGAGTGGAAATTGAAAAATCGCTCCAGTGGCCAACGAAAACCAAACCACCATATTATAATACTCCGAAGCAGCTAAAAGTACTTGGAAATCCATCAACTGGTTAAAGCGTACTGAAAACGCTAAAGTCAGGGGTAGAATTGCATAGAATGCCACCGCCACTCCAGATAGAAATAAGACAAAAGCCGCAAAACAGGCTGGTCGGATCATCCGTCGCTCACGCTCAGTGAGCCCAGGGGCAATAAAACAAGCCATAAAATATAGCACAAATGGCATCGAAAGCACCAAACCGCCTAACAGAGCGACTTGGATAAATACTGAAAAGACACCCATCGGCTTGTATGTGATCAACTTCTCACCGACTAACTCTGCTGAGCCATAGGCTTTGACCAGCGGCAACTGCAAAAAAGCACCCACATCGGGCATCATAAACCCAATAACAAATACACCCACCAAAAATGCCAAAATACTTCGCCCCACTGTCCAGCGGAACTCTTCCAAGTGTTCAAGAAAAGACATGCCACCTTCCTCTACAGGGTCATTGTCATGATTCCAATCCGAATCATAGTCGTCGAAACTCGAGTCGCTCGTGTCCCAATCGAACTCTGGTTCCTCATCACTGTTTAGCTTATCAGTCATAAATATCCTTTACTCTTGAATAAGACATCCCACTAACCGCAACACTGAAAATTCCCCGCAGATACAAAACACTACAATTTGTTATGCAAAGGTAGGCGCTAATCCATTGACAGGCATCACTAAATGCATTTGCTACACGCTTTCTCACGCTGAGGCGGTTCATCTCAAAACGCTTCGGCACCTAACTCGGTCCACAAAATGATCGTTTATTATGCCAGCTAAAAAAGCAAAAAAAGTCACAAAAAAAGCAGCCAAGCGCAAAGTCGCTAAGGCAGTCAAATACAGCTACGACTTCGGTCAAAAAACTGACGGTAACGTGAAGCTCCGCGAGCTCCTCGGCGGTAAGGGTGCCAACCTCGCCGAAATGGCGCGCATTGGCCTGCCAGTGCCTCCCGGTTTCACTATCACGACTGAAGTATGTACATACTTCTATGACAACGGCCGACAATACCCTAAGTCTCTCGCCAAAGAAGTGAAAACTTCGGTCGCACAGATTGAAAAGGAAGTCGGCAAAAAGCTAGGTGCAGCTAAAAACCCACTGCTACTCTCTGTTCGCTCTGGTGCGCGTGAGTCCATGCCAGGGATGATGGATACCATTCTTAACCTCGGTCTTAATGACAAGACGGTGAAAGCACTGGCCAAAGAATCAGGCAACGAAGCCTTCGCATATGACTGCTACCGTCGCTTCATCCAAATGTACGGTGACGTCGTGATGGGCGTTCAAGCCATCAACGAAAACGACCACTGCCCATTCGAAGGCTGCCTCGAAAAACTTCGTGCTGAAGTAGGCGTTGAGCTCGACAATGAACTCACTGCAGCAAACCTCAAGGAATTGATCAAGCGCTACAAGGCGATCATCAAAAAACGTACTGGGTCTGCATTCCCACAAGACGCATATGAGCAACTCTGGGGCTCAGTCAGTGCGGTCTTCAACTCATGGCAGAACGAGCGCGCGACCCTCTATCGCCAAAAATACGGCATCCCTGCAGCATGGGGCACAGCGGTAAACGTTCAGGCGATGGTCTTTGGTAACATGGGTGATGATTGCGCAACTGGGGTTGCCTTCACTCGTGACCCTGCAAACGGTGAAAAAGTCTTTTATGGCGAATACCTCATCAATGCACAAGGTGAAGACGTGGTTGCGGGTATTCGTACTCCTAACCCAATTGCACAGCTCAAGGACGAAATGCCACATGCGCACGCCGACCTCGAAGCCGTTCGCAAGAAGTTGGAAGCTCACTTCAAAGACATGCAAGACTTCGAGTTCACAGTCGAATCAGGCAAGCTATGGATGCTACAAACCCGTAATGGTAAGCGCACTGGACTCGCTGCCGTACGTATTGCAGTTGAGCTTGTTAAAGAAAAACTGATCGATCAAAAGACAGCGCTTCTGAAGATCCCTGCGGATTCAATCTCTTCCCTACTCGTTGCAGTCTTCGACCCAGCAGCAGTGAAGAAAGCTAAGGTACTTACAACAGGTCTTCCAGCTGGACCAGGTGCTGCTTCTGGTAAGATCTGCTTCACTGCAGATAAAGCCGAAGCAGTTGCTGCCAAGGGTGGACGCGCCATTCTTTGCCGTGTTGAGACCACTCCAGAAGACCTTCGCGGTATGATTGCTGCGGATGGTATTCTCACCTCTCGTGGTGGTGTTTCCTCACACGCAGCACTCGTTGCTCGTCAAATGAATAAGGTCTGTGTCTGTGGTGCTGCTGAAGTCGTCATCGACTATGGTGCTTCGACACTCAAAATTGGCAAAGCAGTCTTCGGCGACGGCGACGACATCTCCATTGATGGCACTACAGGTGAAATCTTTGCAGGTTCGGTACCCACTGCTCCTTCCGAAGTCGACCAAGTGCTCAACGGTGAGCTCAGTGCCAAAGACAGCTACACTTACAAGATGTATGATCAGGTCATGAAATGGGCTGACAAACACCGTAAGCTCGGCGTTCGCACCAATGCTGACTCACCTGAACAAGCATCCTCCGCGATCGCTTACGGTGCTGAAGGCATCGGCCTCTGCCGCACTGAACACATGTTCTTTGAAGGTGATCGTATCACATTCATGCGTCAGATGATTCTCGCAACTGATGAGAAAGAGCGCCGCGCGGCACTCAAGAAGCTTCTCCCATTCCAACGCAAGGACTTCAACGGTCTCTTCAAAGCAATGGGCGGTCTTCCCGTCACGGTTCGCCTGCTCGACCCACCTCTCCACGAGTTCCTACCACACGACGAGTCATCCAAGCGCGAGCTTGCAAATGCACTCGGCGTCAATGTCGATGTGATCTCTAATCGTGTGCACGCACTCCACGAAGCCAATCCTATGCTTGGCCACCGCGGTTGCCGTCTCGGTATTTCCTACCCAGAAATTACAGAGATGCAGGCACGTGCAATCTTCGAAGCTGCTGCAGCTTGCTACAAGCTGAAGAAGCCAATCAAGGTGATTCCAGAAGTCATGATTCCCCTCGTCGGCTTTGCCGATGAGCTCAAGAATCAAGTAAACGTCGTGCATCGCGTAGCTGCTGAGGTCATGGAAAAGAAGGGTGTTCAATTCGAATATCTCGTCGGTACTATGATCGAAGTGCCTCGTGGTGCTTTGACTGCTGATGAGATTGCTGAAACTGCAGAATTCTTCTCATTTGGTACCAACGACCTGACTCAGACTGGTCTCGGCATGAGCCGTGACGACGCCGGTTCCTTCCTAGGCAAGTACAAGGATCTCGACATCCTTCCACAGAATCCGTTCGCGTCGATCGACGCAGCGGGTGTGGGACAGCTTGTTGAAATCGGCGCTCAGAAGGGTCGCCAGACCAACAAGAAGCTCAAGCTAGGCATTTGCGGTGAGCACGGCGGTGATCCATCCTCGATCGAGTTCTTCCACAATGTGGGACTGAACTATGTATCTTGCTCGCCACCACGTGTGCCGGTTGCTCGCCTGTCTGCGGCTCAAGCTGCGCTCAAGGCAAAAGCTAAAAAGTAGCCCTAAGCGACTGAAAGTAAGTCTCTAATACAAAAAGCCCTTCGGTTAGTCCGAAGGGCTTTTTTTGGTTCATCGTCATTTGCCAGGGAGTGGGTGCATAGAACCTCTGATTGAGCCGCATGGCACCACCGAATCCCATTACGAACGTGCTCCCAAAGAAACCTTAACCTACCAGTAATCTTAGGTCCTGCTTTTTCTTTAA
>JAFMDL010000083.1 GCA_017857255.1 Puniceicoccaceae bacterium
TAACCTAATACGCCTCCTTTCTGTCGAAAGGAGACGTATTTTGTTAAGGTATTTTAGCGAGTGCATGCACTCGAGATCACGAGGCAGGTCGATTCGCTACAGTATTTGTAGCCAGACTTCCCACTCTAGGATTGCCTCGCTATAGATCATTTGGAGCTGAGTTGCTCGAGGATCTTGTAATTACGCTGAATCATCGCAGACGGGTCTTCGAGAAGTCCTGCAGCCACGCGTGCATTGTCTAAGAGCTGTTCACTGATCAGTGAGGCAAGTGCTTCATCTGAATCGTGCAGGCCAGCCAAGTTCTTTACGAGCGGGTGCCGCGGGTTGATCTGTAGCTTTACCGGCGGTTCTCCACCCATTGCTGCTGCATCGCCGCCTTGCTGCTGTTGCATGGCCTTCATCATCTTGCGCATCTGTGCGGTCATCATTTTGTCGCCATTAATAATCATGGCCGGACTGCCGACTAGGCGCTCGCTGGCAGACACTTCGCTGACGTTGTCCCCTAGCTTATTCTTAATGAATGTGCAGAGCCCTTCGGTTGCATCTGCGGAGAGTGCCTCTTCCTTGTCAGTGTCTGTTTCAGGAGCAATAGCATCTAGGTCGATGCCGTCTGAATCGGCCGAGACGAAGTTTTTTTCGTCAAACGCACGGGCGTGGTTCATCACGAATTCATCGATTGGCTCGTAGAGGTAAAGTACTTCGATGTTACGTGCTTTAAAGGCTTCGAAGTAAGGACCAGTTTCGATTGCTTGGCGGCTGGCGCCGGACAGGTAGTAGATTTCTTTTTGCCCTTCGGGAGCACGTGAGAGATAATCTGCCAGGCTGGAAGTACTGCCTTCTTCGGTGAATGATGACTCGTAGCGTAGAAGCTTAAGTAGCTGGTCGCGGTGAGTGAAGTCGGTGGTGACTCCTTCCTTGAGGAACAATCCAAAAGACTGCCAAAAATCGTCGTAGACTGCAGGCTCTTTCTTGGCCTTTTCTTCAAGTGTTTTAAGAAAGCGCTTGGTAATGACCTTATTCAGCTTCTGAATAAGGCTGCTGTCCTGCATTGATTCGCGAGAGATATTCAGCGGCAAGTCTGCACTGTCGACGACACCGCGCACGAAGCGTAGCCAGTCTGGCAGCAAGTTTTTGGGTTCGTTGTCGATCAGGACCTTGCGGCAGTATAGTGCGACGCCTGGTTCCATCCGACCAAAGCCAAACCCCTCCATATTTTCAGTCGGTGCGAACAGCAGAGCATTGATTTCAAGTGGTGCATCGGCAGCGAAGTGGAGCCAGAAGCGAGGATCATCGAATGCCTTGGCTTGGAACTTGTAGAACTCTTTGTACTCCTCTTCGGTGATGTCGTTCTTGTTTTTAAGCCAGATCGCACCGATGGTGTTGAGGGCCTCGCCATCGACTTTGACGGGGAACTGCACAAATGCGGAATATTTTTTGATGATCTCTTCGATCCGGTCTTTTTTGGCGAAGTCTTTATACTCCTCTTTCAGCGAGATGACGATACGAGTACCGCGACGCTCATCGTCTGCTTCTTCGATTTCATAGGAGCCAGAGCCATCGCTCGACCAGCAGAGGCTTTGCCCGTCAGCTTGCCATGAGCGAGTGTAGACTTTTACAGAGTCTGCAACCATGAATACGGAGTAGAAGCCGACGCCAAACTGGCCGATCAAATTATCATTGCGCTCGCCGCCTTCTTTTAAGGCATTCAGAAATGCTTTCGAGCCTGAGTGCGCGATGGTGCCGAGGTTTTCGATCAGCTCATCGTGAGTCATGCCAATGCCAACGTCTTTGATCGTAATCGTGCCAGCTTCCTCGTCCGCAGAAACCTGAATCTCAAGATCGAGGTCTGCATCGAAAATATCTTTTTCAGTGATTTGCGTATGGCGCAGTTTCTCGGTGGCATCCGATGCGTTGGAAACTAGCTCACGGACAAAGATTTCTTTATCTGTGTAAAGAGAGTGGACCACAATATCGAGGACTTGTTTGACCTCAGCTTGGAATTCGTGGCGTTCAGGTGTTTGTGTACTCATATGTATGCTGTTTGTGTGTTCGTAAAAAAGAAGAGCAGGAAGTTAGCCAGCTGCATGCAAAAATCAAGTGTTCTCCCTCATGGATTTTTCTCTATGACCTGTCAGTGTCGAGAATGGTATAATTTAGCATTATTTTTAAGGTTTCTTGCCGATCGAGCAGACTATTTGGTGCAGGTTTTGTGGGTGCTCAGCAATGCATTCAAAAAAACTAAAAAATAATTTGAACGTTCAGACGACTGGCCCGTCTATCTCTATATAACGGTATTTGTTAGTTTGTTGTTTGTAAAAGACGTCGTCTCGTAAGAGACGGCGTTTTTTTATGAACAAATGTGAGCTGTGAGACTCAATGAGTTGCGTGGCTTTGAGCTTTGCTAAGAATTTACAGGTCCGTAGTAGGGGACGAATCCTTAACCGTCAGAGCCCGAGTTGTGCTTGGATGGCAGGCGCTTGCTGCAGCGCAACTTTGAACTCCCCGATGTCGAAGTCGGCGACTATAAAATCGCCGAGCACAAAGGTCGGTGTCTTGGTTTGGCCGCTGACCTTCACCATTTGCTCCATGAAGACTTTGTTGCTACGTACTTCGCGTGTTTCTAGGCGAATGTTGTTTGCGCGGAAGTAGCTGAGCGCTTCGTCGCACCATGGGCAGCCATTTTTGATATAAAGGATCGGTGTATTCATCCCGCGCAGGTTAAATGGATTGAAGCGGGGAACGCTACTCTAAAAGTGTGAGAAGCCACGGTGCTCCACGTCGCAATGCGTCGAATCTCGATTACAACGTCATTGAGTAGCGTCCCCGCGCAAGCGGGATTCAGCGCCGCCAAAAAACAAATTCCTATCAGTTTTAAGGATTTTTTGGAAGGAGCGGCAATAAGCCCTTGGTTAGGGCACATTTGTGATTTTCCAAATAACTTGACAGGTCTATCCATGAATTTACTTTACACCTGTTTACTTTACACGTAACAAGCTAGCTTAGTTACAGTTCAATCTATTTTACAATACTACATAAACCCATACCCCCCAATTACATGAATAAGAAACTACTGATCAGTGTAACATCTATTTTTGCCGCAGCACTCTCGCTTGCATTTGGTTCTGACACCGACGGAGATGGTCTTGATGATTCCGTCGAAACCAACACTGGCATCTACCTAAGTGAGACAGATACTGGAACCGATCCCAACAACTCGGATACGGACGGAGATGGTCTTATTGACAGTCTTGAAAACAATACTGGAATATTAGTTTCTTCTTCATTCGATTTCACTTCAGCCGAAGGCTTCACCAGTGCTAGCGATCTCAATGGTCAAAATGGCTGGAGTGCAAATTCAAGTAGTGTGTTAGTCAACACAGATGCTGGTAACGAGTTTGTATATTCTGCTCCTTGGCAAAGTGTTTGGTGGGAAGGCGGCACCTTTAATCCTGCGGCAGGGACTTTGACTTTTGTCACAGATTTCAAATTTAACTATCTACCAACTGACACTGGAGACGCCTTCAATGTGATCAAGCTCGGCGCAGAACAAACTGGCAATGACGTCGCTCGTGTTTATTTCCGCTATGTTATTGGCTCAGATGACTACAGAGTGCGCTACTCACCAGGCAACTGGGATGTACCTGGTCTGAAAACTTCCAACACTTTTGATCCCGGTGATATAGGCTTAGGTTCAGATGACCCACAATCAGATGACCTTCGCCTCACATGGACTTTAACAAGAGGTGCGACAGCAGATGCATGGACATCATCACTCTCCCTTGTTAACCTCACAACTGGAGGAACAATCATATTGGGCTATGGTGCTGATGTCTGGGAACTAACATCAGCCGTATCCGAAACTTTTCACAATGACACTAGCATTAATTGGGGCTTTCAAACGTCCAACATAAATTATGCTAACATCCTAGCTACATCAGCTAGCTTTGAAACAAATACCGGAGTAGTCTTTGCTTCATCAAATACTGGAACCGATCCCAATAATGCTGACTCTGACAGTGATGGTTTGACCGATGGTGTTGAAAATAACACTGGAACATTTGTTTCTACTTCAGAACCTGGGACGGATCCCAACAATGCAGACACTTCAGGAGATGGCATCGCAGACGGTGTTTGGGCAGACGCTAACTATGATCCCAATGCAAATTACAGCGAAATATTCAGTGTCGTAAGTCAATATCCTAGCCTACTCGGTCTAGTTGATCCTAGTTCAATTGTTGATGCGCAGATCGGCTCATTGGGTATTCAACAAGGAAATGATGGCAATTTCGATATGAACTTCGATCTGGAACTATCGACCGACTTACAAACTTGGACCCCGCATACAAGCCATACCATTGAGGTATCCGTCCCGGACCAGTCTAAGGCCTTTATGCGGCTTAATGTGCAATAGTAGCTCTTTTTTCGGCTTTTAAAGGATCAAGCTTATGCCTAAGTTAAAGGTATAGACTGCTACACTAAAATCTAATATAAAAGTCCTTATTCATTACGAATAAGGGCTTTTATAAAGGTGTAGGCGCGGGTCGGAATCGAATCGACGCTGGAAGATTTGCAGTCCTCGGCTTTACCACTTGGCGACCACGCCATTACTGATGTAACAAGCTGCATAGCTGCAGGACGCCTATGAGTTCAAGTGAATTTTATAGCTAATTTTACTGGGTATAGCGTCGCACTATCAGCTTTGCCAATTTTACATTAACTCTAAGGAGAAGTGGAAGACGCAGCGCGATAGCGCGTAGATGATTAGCGCCGCAGGGATTTCTTGAGCGGATGCCCTTTGGGCAGTTTAAGGAACAATGTTCGTTCCGATGATCATAGCGACGACAAGACCGATCGCCCAGCCGATCGCCCAGCGAATCGGAACATGGGGGCATAAAAGGGGGTAAACGGGAGGGCATAAAAGGGGTCAAATGCAAAATCTAAAGATTCCGCTAGGTCATGTGACTCTCCGTGAATTGTTTCGGGGGGGTAGTTGAGCCAGCAGTCCGTTTGTAACTGGTGCGATCTTCCGAGGGTCTTTATGATTTTTAGATTTTGCGTTTGCCCCCTTTTTTAGACCCGTTTGACCCCTTTTTTATAACTGAAGGAGGTCGGAATTGGAGTAATCTTTTACTACTTCCCAATATCCGCCATGCTATTGGCACCATCTTTCTTACCTTCATTAATTAGGTATTCGTGCATAATGAGAAGGAACCCTGAACGGGTCAGCGGTTTAAATTAAATAGGGGGCTTTGAAGGGGTCAAACGTAGGAAATAGACATAGCTAACCCTCACCCCAATGCCACCGCGGTGGCTAGCGGCGCCCAAAAGCAAATTCCTATCAGTAATGCGTAGCTTTCATTTTTTTTAATTTATGGGTCAATAATGTCTATGGTGAAAGACGCCGTAAGGTTGTATTTTGAATTTGCTCATTTTTACGTATTTTTAATATTTATTCTAAATAACCTCCCCCCCCCCATAATAAATAACATGAACAAATACCTCTTACCGATCCTTGCAGCTGGCGCAATTGCCTCTGTCTCGCAGGCTCAAACATTAACCCCCATTGCACTTGAACTTTGGGAATTCGAAGATGCCGCTGGCCTCTCATTTGAAGGATTACCCACTGTAGATAATCCAAATCCCACTGGTTTCGCAAACTCTGGTTCAAATGGCACCGTATGGAACTTCGGAAATTTTAGTGCTGGTGCATCAACAGATGGAAGTGGTAATCTTGTAGTGACTGGCAAAGAGGGACAGGTGTTTCGTAAAACCAACCCTGCATACAGCCCTGCGCTAACAACTGGAAAATACCGTTTAACCTTAGATATCTCATCATGGGATATGCGTACTGGGCAACTGTTCTTTGACGCTGCGGGTGGCGCAACTGGGGGTACGCGTGTTGCTGCCTTTAGGTTTGAACACAAAGCAGAGACTACTACAGGCACTGGTGAAGAAGGTGACCCCGTGGTCGTCACAAAGGCAGCTCATGCACGATTGCAGGCTATCATTAAATCGGCTGCATCAACATTTGGTGGTTACCAGTACATAACAGTTGAGTTTGAAGAAAGTGGCTCGACTGCAATTAGCGCTCATATCGAATTTGATCTTGATAATGATACTGCAGAATACGTGGTCAATGGTGTCGTTCGTGGTACTGCTGTGACAGATCTTGATAGTGCCGATTTAACAATGTTGAAATTCTCACAGGATAGTACCTTTGTTGCAGATAATGAAGTCAAAATTGATTCCATGGGTCTGTATCTTATGGCTGATCTCGAAACAGACACAGATAGTGATGGGATTGCGGACTACTACGAAACAGGTACTGGTATTTGGGTTTCCGTTTCCGATACTGGCACAGATCCGGCCGTCGCTGATACATCTGTTCAAGGCCTTAATATAGCGCTCTACAATTACATTGCTGCGCTCGATGCGAGCTCTGGATCTGCTGGCCCTGCTGGCCCTGCTGG